>JBAZID010000017.1 GCA_041651995.1 Sulfuricella sp.
AAATACCGCAAGCTGCTGGGCGAAATCCTGCTGGTGTCGTTCGTGCTCAACCTCTTCGCCCTGGTCACCCCGCTGTTCTTCCAGGTGGTGATGGACAAGGTGCTGGTGCACCGGGGGCTGACCACCTTGGACGTGATCGCCGTTGGCCTCTTGGTGATATCGATCTTCGAAGTGGCGCTCTCGGGCCTGCGCAGCTACGTTTTCGCCCACACCACCAGCCGCATCGACGTGGAACTGGGGGCGCGCCTGTTCCACCATCTGCTGCACCTGCCGCTGGGCTACTTCCAGGCGCGCCGGGTGGGCGATTCGGTGGCGCGGGTGCGCGAGTTGGAGAATATCCGTGCCTTTCTAACCGGCAATGCCATCACCGTGGTGCTCGACGTGTTGTTCTCGGTCGTATTCATCGCCGTGATGCTGTTCTACAGCGGCTGGCTTACGCTGGTGGTGTTGGCCTCCCTGCCGCTGTATTTCGTGATTGCCCTGCTGGTCACGCCGCTCCTGCGGGCGCGGCTGCACGAGAAGTTCAACCGGGGCGCGGAGAACCAGGCCTTCCTGGTCGAGACCGTGTCCGGCATCGATACCCTGAAGAGCATGGCGGTGGAGCCGCAGATGCAGCGCCGCTGGGACGCCCAGTTGGCAAGCTACGTCTCGGCCAGCTTTAAAACCGCCACGCTTTCGACCCTGGCGCACGAAAGCACTAATCTCGTCGGCAAGCTGGTCACGGTGGGGACTTTGTGGCTGGGCGCGAAACTGGTGATCGAAGGCCAGCTCACCGTCGGCCAGCTCATCGCCTTCAACATGCTGGCCGGGCGGGTGGCGCAGCCCATCATGCGGCTGGCGCAGTTGTGGACGGATTTCCAGCAGACCGGGATTTCGGTGCAACGGCTGGGCGACATTCTCAACGCGCCGACCGAAGCCGCGGGCGCCAAGAACAGCCTGCCGCCGATTGCCGGGCGCATCACCTTGGACCAGGTCCGCTTCCGTTACCGGCCCGACGCCCCCGAGGTGCTGAAAGGCATCACCCTCGACATCCAGCCAGGCGAGGTCATCGGCATCGTCGGGCGCTCCGGCTCGGGCAAAAGCACGCTGACCAAGCTGGTGCAGCGCCTCTACGTGCCGGAGCGCGGCCGGGTGCTGGTCGACGGGCAGGACTTGACCCTGGCCGATGCTTCCAGCCTGCGCCGCCAGATCGGCGTGGTGCTGCAGGACAACGTGCTGTTCAACCGCACCTTGCGCGAAAACATCGCGCTGGCCGACCCCGGCGCGCCGCTGGAGCAGGTGATCCAGGCCGCCAGGCTGGCCGGGGCGCATGAATTCATCCTGGAACTGCCCGAAGCTTACGACACCATGGTCGGCGAGCATGGCTCGACCTTGTCCGGCGGCCAGCGCCAGCGCATCGCCATCGCCCGAGCCCTGATAAGCGAGCCGCGCATTCTGATCTTCGACGAAGCCACCAGCGCGCTGGATTACGAATCCGAACGCATCATCCAGAACAACATGAAAGCCATCTGCCAGGGCCGCACCGTCATCATCATCGCCCACCGCCTGTCAGCGGTGCGCCATGCAAACCGCATCCTGGTGATGGATCATGGGCAGATCGTCGAGGCCGGGTCGCACGCCGAGTTGCTGGAACATGAAGCCGGGCATTACTCCCGCCTGCATCGCCTGCAACATGCTTGAGGCCTGAACGGAAAGCACGGAGTAAAGCCAATGGATTGCACATCAAACCCAACCCCCCTCAGTCCCCCCTTGTCAGGGGGGAAGCGACTGGCTCCTCCCCTGATAAGGGGAGGATGGGAGGGGTTGGGAAGCCGGAAGAAATCTCACCTTTCGCCATACCCTCCATGTTCTCCGTAGTTTCAAACAAAGAGGATTAGATGAAACGACAAGCCCTGGCCGATCTTCTCGGGCGTTATGCCAAGGTATTCCGCCACGCCTGGACGCAACGCGGCGAACTGGACAGCCCCGCGCTGCAAGCCCACGAGGCGCAGTTCCTGCCCGCCGCGCTGGCCTTGCGCGATACGCCGCTGCACCCCGCGCCGCGCATCACGCTCTGGCTGATCATGGCCTTCGCCCTGATCGCGCTGCTGTGGGCTATCTTCGGACGCATCGACGTGGTGGCGACCGCCGTCGGCAAGATCATCCCCAACGACCGCACCAAGCTCATCCAGCCCATGGAAACCGCCATGGTCAAGGCGATCCACGTGCGCGACGGGCAGGCAGTCCAACTGGGGCAGGTGCTGATCGAGCTCGATGCCACCACCGCCGCCGCCGACACCGAAAGGCTGCGCAGCGAGGCCCTGACCGCGCGGCTGGAGGCGTTGCGCGCGCAAGCCTTGTTGGCTGCGCTGGCAAAAGGCAAGCCGCCGAGGCTGGATGCGCCTGCCGGAGCGGATGCTGCCCGCCTGCTCGCCGAGCAAAGCCAGGCATCCGGCCAGTTCCAGGAATACCAGGCGCGCCAGCTGCAATTGCAGGCCGAAATCGCCCGCCGCCGGGCCGAACTTGCCGCCACCCAGGAGCAGGTCGTCAAACTCGAACAAACCGCGCCCATCGCCCGCAAGCGCGCGGAGGACTACCAGAGGCTGGTCAAGGAGAACTTCATTTCCCGGCATGGCTATATGGAACGTGAGCAGGCCCGTATCGAGCAGGAACAGGATTTGGCGCTGAGCCGGGCGAAAGTCACGGAAATCCGCGCCGCGCTGGCCCAGGCGCAACAGCAGCAGGCCACCCTCACGGCCGAGACGCGCCGGCAGTTGCTGGACCAACGCAACCTGGCGGCGCAAAAAGCCGCATCGCTGGAACAGGAACTGCTCAAGGCGGAACAGCGCGGCCGCCTGATGCACTTGACCGCGCCGGTAGCCGGCACCGTGCAGCAGCTGGCCGTGCATACCGTGGGCGGCGTGGTAACGCCCGCGCAGCCCTTGATGGTGATCGTGCCGCGCGACAACGTGCTGGAAGTCGAGGCCATGCTGCCCAACAAGGACATCGGCTTTGTGAACCCAGGCCAGGACGCTGAGGTGAAGGTGGAGACCTTTCCGTTCACCAAATACGGCACGCTGCATGGCAGGATCACGCAAGTGTCGTCCGATGCGATCCAGGACGAGAAGCTGGGGCTGATTTACGCCACGCGGGTGAAGCTGGCCAAGGATACTTTGCAGGTGGAGAACAAGACCGTGCGGCTCACCCCTGGCATGGCGGTGACGGTCGAGGTCAAAACCGGAACGCGGCGGGTGATCGAGTATTTCCTGAGCCCGCTGATGCAGGTTTCGAGCGAGAGCTTGCGGGAGCGGTGACTTACTGGGCGCTGAACTCGGGCAACCGAAGCGCATCGGCAGCGGAAAGTATGCGCACGCCAGGAACCGTGGGTGCATCGAGCAAATCCTGGTCGCCCGATACCAGCCAGGCAGCCCCGGCGGCCAGTGCCGCATGGATGAATTTGTCGTCGTCTGCATCCCGGCAATGGGTGCATGCCGCGATTTCCGGCGGAACCTCTACCCAGTGCGCAGCGGCATCCAGGTCGTGCAGGATTTGCCGTCGCAGTTCCATGCTCAGATAGCAATCAAACTTGGGCCGCCAAAGCCGCGTTTCAAGCTCGGCAAAGGTGGCGGGCGAAAACACCGGCAAACTGTGTTCGAGTACCTGGCGCACCAATCGGGCGGGCGCGCCATCGCGTGAGAGCGCAGCGCTGATCCATATATTGGTGTCGATTACCACCCGAAGCGTCCCGGCCTGAACCACCCCGGCGCGCGGGGGTGGTTCAGCTTTCATCGGCCAGCAGCGCCTTCAGCACCTTGGGCGTCAGCCCCGCTTGTGCCGCTGCATTGGCGGCCTCATCCAGCGTGTGTTGCAGGCGATTGGCGTAGAACGTGCGCATGGCTTCGTAATCCTGTGCGCTCACCATCACGCCTACCACGCGGTCGCGGCGCAACACACGCACCGGCTCCCGCTGTGCATGGTCAAGGAATTCTCCGAAACGGGTCTTGGCTTCGTTGGCGGTATAAGTTTGCATGGCGGATCCTTCATGGTCGCAACTTGGATTCGCTTATTATAAGCACGAATCGTTCGATCCGATCGATTTCAATGAGCCATGAAATTCGCTGTGCGGATTCGATTTGCTGCTGGTGACTGGATAAATTATCACATGGGAGAGAAACGCGGCCTGGGGTCACGCACAAGCAGGTCAGGCGCGGAAAATGGTGCCAACCGCTCGAGAAAATCCAGCAATTCCAGAGCCGGACTATTACGGAAGAAGGTTGCAGCAGGCGTCTCGATCCAGATCCGGTCAGCATAGGCATAAATCTCATGGGGCGTATCGCCGATACCGTCATGATTGAGATCAAAGCCTTGGTAATCATCCCAGTAATTACCATGCCAGCGATTGGATAGCGCATCCCCGGAGCCGGACATCACAACCTGCACCAGGTTTTTCTCGAAACGGTTGTTTTCAAAAATATGCCCTCCCCTCTCACCGTATAACTGAATACCCGTCGTGTTGTGCGCAACGCGATTAGCGCGAAATACAACCCTGTTCATGTCTCCTACCGGAGAGTCGGAAAGAATGCCGGTGGCACAATGCACAATCTGATTGCCTTCCGCCAGAATTTCGTTGCTCTTCTTGATGGCAATGCAGGCGCCGCCGATACCCGCAGTATGCCGCAGAGTGTTGCCCCGGATCGTGATGTAATCCGAATTCAGCACGACAATGCCGGTGGCGTTGTTTGAAATGTGATTTCCTTCAATATGGCAATTAGGCGAAAAGATGAGGTGCATGCCATAACGGCTGCCGCGAATCGAATTGCCGGAAACATGGTTATTGGGTGAATTCATCAAGGTGAAGTCGCGCGTATCGGCGATGTCATTATTCTCGATACGGTTGTTGATACTGTTCCAGAGGCGGACCGACTCGCCGCGCATGGACAACTCTGCCGGCTTGGAGCGTATGTAATTTCGGCGCACCCTGTTGTGATTCGACTGTTTGAGCACGATGCCAAAAAGCGCGTTTTCAATCACATTATCTTCGATCCGGTTACTGTCGCCTTCAATCGCGATCCCTGAATCCATTTGATCATGCGAGTTTCCGGTATTGCGAAGGATGAGTCCTCGCACCACGGCATTGCCGGTATTGACCCGCAGGACGGATCTTTTCCCGCCACCATCAATGATGGCCTTGCCCCCCCCATCCAGTACGATAGCCCTGGAAAGCGTCACGGGGCCCGCGTAGATCCCGGGAGAAAGACGCAGAATACTGCCAGGGGGCGTTGCATCCACCAGCGACTGCAGCGATGGCCGGCCGAGAACAGAAAAGGGGTGAGCCAGGCAGATGAGCAGCAATAAACCGAAAGCGCGCCTGTTCATGGTAACGCGGCCGATCAGCAAAGCCGGCGGGCAGGCACCATCAGGGGCAGGCATAAGGCCGTCATTTTGCTGAAAATGGAATGAATCATGGGACGAACCGCGCTGCTGCCCTGAGGTGGGTAAAAATTCATCAGGCGCTCATGCTGACATCGCCTTGATCCGCCTGCCTTGATCGGGAACAAGAAAAAAGCCCGGCAAAATATTCGGGCCATCCTCGGGAACAGACCTCAGCTTGCCCCTCTTTTGGCAGTTTTCATGACCTGTTCTTTTTCCCGCTGCCACTCCCGGTCTTTCTCTGCGTCGCGTTTGTCGTGCTGCTTTTTGCCCTTGGCGAGACCAATTTCCAGCTTGATCCGGCCCTTCGAATAGTGCATGTCGAGCGGCACCAGCGTATAGCCCGCGCGTTCCACCTTGCCGATCAGTTTGCTGATTTCCTCTGCGTGCAGCAGCAATTTGCGTGTGCGTACCGGGTCAGGGTGAATGTGCGTGGAGGCCGTCGGCAGTGGGCTGATATGGCAGCCGATGAGAAATATCTCGCCGCTGCGAATAATGACGTAGGCTTCCTTGAGATTCGTCCTCCCGGCGCGTATCGCCTTGACTTCCCAGCCTTCCAGCACCATTCCGGTTTCATATCTTTCCTCGATAAAAAAATCGTGGAAGGCTTTCTTGTTCTGCGCAATGCTCATAAGGACGTGAATTTCCGCGATAAATAGGGTATTTTAGCGTTTTTCACATGATAGCGTTAAAGCTGCAAATCAAAGATGGCACTTGTAGAAAAATCGGTACTGGTTCTGCACTCGGCGCAGCAGATGTTCGACTTGGTGGATGGAGTGGAACTTTACCCGCAATTCCTTCCCTGGTGTGGAGGAACGGACGTGAAATGGCGCGACGAGGCAAGCACCGTGGCAACCGTCATGATCGACTTTCATCGCATCAAGCAAAGTTTTACCACTGAAAACGCCAAGCAGATCCCCTCGCTGATCGAAATGAAACTGCAGGATGGGCCCTTTCGCCACCTGGACGGCAGCTGGCGCTTCACCGCCCTCAACGAGAGCGCGTGCAAGGTCGAATTCAGGCTGCATTATGAATTCTCCAGCAAATTGCTGGAATCCCTGGTCGGCCCGGTGTTCAACCACATCACCAGCAACTTTGTGGACGCGTTCGTGGAGCGCGCCGAGAAAGTCTACGGAACAACATGAGCGAAACCATCCTGATCGAAATCACCTACGCCCTGCCACACGAGCAAATCCTGCTCACGCGGGAACTGACGTCCGGCGCCACCGCCGAGCAGGCGATCCGCGAATCCGGCCTGCTCGAAAAACACCCCGAAATCGACCTGGGCAAGAACAAGATCGGCATCTTCGGCAAACTCGCCAAGCTGGATACCGTGCTGCGCGACAAGGACCGCGTCGAGATCTACCGCCCGCTCATTGCGGACCCCAAGGAAGTTCGCAAACAGCGCGCCGAGGAAGGCAAGGCCATGAAGAAAGGCGGCGGAGATATTGCCTCTGCCGGGGACGAATGACGGTAGAATAGTGAGCTTGATTTCAGGAATGACGTAATGCGAACCGAAGTACATGTACATGGCAGCCTTTATCTGCGCAAAGGCGTCACCCTCTCCCAGATCGAAGCCGGGCTCAGACAATGGATGGAATATCTGGACGCGGAGAGCATCAGTGAAATGCGCAGCCTGGAAGCCAGCGAACCGGGCGTAAGCCACGACCAGACCGCCCGCGTGCTTGATATCTGCTGGACGGGAGAAGTCGGGCGCACTTTTCAGCGCAGCCTGCAAGCCACCCTGGCCGACATGGGTCCGCTGCTGGAACATGCTTCCGAAATCGAGATCACCTTCTACCACGAAGATGGGCGCGATGAATTCCAGCTCCTGTTTGCCGGCCCCAGCGCCGAAGCCATCCATCAAGTCCAGAGGCGGCTCATGCTAACGGATGTGGCTGGCCTGCTCTCGCGCCACTTCGGTCCAGACGAAGTCAAACGCGTCGAGACCCTGGTCAACGAGCTATTTGATCGCGACTGGGAACATAAGGCAACTCAACCCGAAGCGGATTTCCAGCCCTCCGGCAGCCTGATCCAGTTTCGCGGCAAGAAACACCTGCACTAGTCCTGGAAAAGCAGCTAACCACGAAGCACACGGAGGGCACGGAGTAAAACTGGATTGCACGCCGTTCGGCATCCCCCGTCGCTTGAGCGCACAAAAGGCCCAAGATTGCCTTTCTCCGTGTTCTCCGTGGTTTAGAACCAGGGTTTTCAGGCCTTATTTCACAGCGCCAGGCACGCCAGCTCGCGCTCGATAGACTCCGCATCGAGCCGCTCGTAATCTTCCCGGTTGAAGGTAATCATGCCCCCCGCCAGCTCGTGCCAGGTAAAACCGCTGGTCCAGGCGGGCTGCGGGCAGGTCCCCTGTTTGCGGCGCGGGAACAAATACAGGCGGCCCGGCGCGTAGAGCAGGTTGTAGGGCGTTTCGCTCTCATGCAGCTGGTGAATGCCCGCCCAGGCGGATTTCGGGTCGGAGAAGGCCTGGCAGCTTGCGGGGTAAGGCATTTCCCCGCCATTGTGGCCCCACACCGGCGTCATCACCGGAAACCCTTCGGGCTTGATGAACATCTGGAAGTGCAGGTGGTTCACCGAGGCGAACGCACCCAGCGAGTTGTAGCCGAAACCCACGCCGTTCAGCGTCTGCGCCAGCGCTGCGGTGGCGTCCCAGAGATAGAAATGATGCGCCTCGGTCAGGTATTGCGGCAGGCAGCTATCCCGTTCCGGCACCAGCAGTCCATGGAAATCCACGAACGGATATTTGTTGTAATACAGCGTCGCATGGCGGCCGAGCAATTCTCCGGCCCAGAATGCTTCCTTCTGCATGAAGCCCTTGTTGAAATGGAACCCGGCCTCGTCGAAAGGCGCACGCAGATGCTCCGGCACGCGCGACGAGATGCGCTTGGGGCGGAACGAGCGAAGATGGTTGAATTGCAGCTCCCAGGGGCCCGCCCGGCGCTTCACGGTCGGCTGGAGCTGGTCCAGGCCGACAGCATGAATCTTGAGGAATACCAGCAGGTCTTCCTCCACAGCCTGGATTTCGCGCCCCTGCCGCAGCGCCTGCACGTATTCATCGCGCAAGGCGGCATAGAGTTGCGCCAATCCGGCTGAGGCGGCGTCGTAAAGGCGCGGGTCGAAGGTCGCATTGGCGCAGACCAGGATGAACGGCCCCAGGCCGCCTTTTTGCAACAACCCGTCCAGCCCGGCGGCAAAGGCAGAACCAAAGGCCTGGCTGGAGGCAAAGAGGGGTTCTTCATTTGAACTCACAGCAAATTTTCTCCTGCTCACTCCGCTGCCAGCATGTGTTCGGTCAAACGCGCCCAGTAGCTGGCGCCCAGCGCCAGCACCTCGTCGTTGAAATCGTAGTGCGGGTTGTGCAGCATGCTGCCGCCCTCCCCCAGCCCGTTGCCCAGCCAGACGTAGCAGCCGGGCTTTTCCAGCAGCATGAAGGAAAAATCCTCCGCGCCCATGGAGGGGCGCAGATCGCCGCGCACCCCCTCCTTCCCCGCCAGTTCGCTAGCAACATGGCGGCAGATTTCCGCCTCCGCCACCGTGTTGATGGTGGCAGGATAGCCGCGCCGGTAGTCGAGGCTGATCTGCACTCCGAAAGCCGCGCCGATTCCGCCGCATATGCGCTCCATGGCCGCCTCGACGCGATCCTGCACCTCGGGGCGGAAGGCGCGCACCGTGCCGCCCAGCGTGGCATGATCGGGAATCACGTTATAGGCTTCCCCGGCGTGGAAGCGGGTCACGCTCAGCACGGCCGCGTCGAGCGGATCGAGCGTGCGACTGACGATGGTTTGCAGCGCCTGCGCCAGCGCGCTGCCCGCCGCGACCGGGTCGGCACCCTGATGGGGCATGGCCGCATGGGCGCCGTGGCCCTTGATGACGATATCGAACTGGTCCGCCGAAGCCATCATCGGGCCCGGCATGATGGCGAACTGCCCGGCCGGCAGCCCCGGCCAGTTGTGCATGCCGAACACCGCCTGCATGGGAAAACGCTGGAACAGCCCATCCTCGATCATCACCCTGGCGCCGCCCTCGCCTTCCTCGGCGGGCTGGAAGATGAAATACACGGTGCCGTCAAAATTGCCCGTGGCGGCCAGATATTCCGCTGCGCCCAGCAGCATCGCGGTATGCCCGTCGTGCCCGCAGGCGTGCATCTTGCCGTCGTAATGGGAACGGTGCGGGAAAGGGTTCTGCTCGTGGATCGGCAAGGCGTCCATGTCGGCGCGCAAGCCGATGGCCCGGTCACGGGTACCTGAACGCAACACACCCACCACACCGGTCCCGGCCAGGCCGCGATGTACTTCAATGCCCGCGGCGGAAAGCACCTCCACTACCAGGGCGCTGGTGCGCTGTTCCTCGAAGGCGGTTTCGGGGTGGGCGTGAATATCGCGCCGCAAGGCAACGAGACGTTCCTGATTCTGCTTGATATGGGATAGGACTGACATGGCAACGGCCTCTGGCATACATCAACAGTGCCACGATAACATTCACCAACCGTCTCCGAAAGAGCGGGAGCGGGAAAGCCGCGGCTGTAACCAGTCTCAGCAGGTTTCATGCATTGCAGCGGATGACTTGATTCGGTGCAATGCCGATTCCACTTTACCTGGGCGTTCCAGCCGCATCAGAAAGAGAGAGGCGGCTGAAAGCCCTGCAAGAGAGACCTAATCGCGGAAAAACTCGACCTGGATGGCGATTTTCACCTCGTCGCCGACGGCCGGCACATACTTGGTCATGCCGAACTCGGAGCGCTTGATGACCGTCGTGGCGTTGCCGCCACACATCGCCACCTTGGTCATCGGGTGCCGCCCGCACTTGAATTGATCAACCTTCAGCCGGACCGGCTTGGTCACGCCCAGCAGGGTGAAATCCCCATCGGCGCCAGTCAGCCTGTCCCCATCGAAACGCAGTGACTTCGACTTGAATGTGATGGCCGGATACTTGGCCGTATCAAAGAAATCCTCGCCCTGCATATGTTTTTCCAGCTCGGCCAGGCCGGTATCGATGCTGCTAGCGTCAATATTGATGTCGATGCTGCCGGACTGGTCTGCCGTATCCAGCACGATGGTGCCGCTGGTCTTGTTGAAGCGGCCGCGCTGGATGGAGAACCCCAGGTGGCTCACTTCGAAACTTGGAAAGGTATGGCGCGCATCAATGGTGTAAGTGTCCGCGGCAAGGGCGGATACGCTCAGGGTGCTGGCAATGGCAAAGGCGATAAGCGATTTTTTCATGGTGTTCTCCTGTGGTGGGTTGGTGCTACTTGCGAGTAGGGGTTAATAGGAAATGGAACTTGACCTGGACTTCATCGGCGACCACCGAGGTATCGCTCCAGATACCGGAGCCGATGCCATAATCCAGGCGTTTGAGTGGAAAACCGCCATCCAGGACGAGGGTATCCTTGTCCTGCCGGAGCGTGAATGGCGCACGTACTTCCAGCGTCTTTCCCTTGATGTTCAACTTGCCTCTGACTTCATGACGGCCATCGCCCAGCGGCCTGACTGAAGTCGAGCTGAAACTGGCCCTGGGAAAATCGCGCACACTGAACCAGCTCTTGCCCTTGACCTCGTCATTGGCCTCCGCGCTGCCGGCATCGATGCTGGCCAGATCGATTTCGATCTGGACGCGCCCGGCCTCCGGCCTGGCCGGATCGAGAGCGATCTGCGCCGCAAATTTCCTGAAAGCGCCCTCGACCGGGACATTCATTTGCCTGGAGACAAAGGCAATCGAGCTTTTTTCGGCCTGAAGCGTACCAAATTCAGTGGCCTGAGCCACACCCGCAAGCAGCAGAAAGAAAAGGGAAAACAGCCGCATCATTTTGAATCTCCGCGATCAAGAAAAGGCAACATGCGCGCAAGAATACCGTCACGCTCGATGAAATGGTGCTTGAGTGCCGCGCCGGCATGCGCCAACAGTAAAGCCAGCAACGTCATGTTGAGTGTTTCATGAACCGCCCTGAGCAAGTCACCCAGGGCCTTGTCCTTGCCGATCAGGTCGGGCAGCGGCAGCACCCCCAGGTAAACCGTCTGGAAACCCTTGGCCGAGCTCATCAACCAGCCTGACAGGGGAATGGCGAACAGCAGCAGGTAAAGCAGAAAATGCAGCCCATTCGCGGCCTGGCGCTGCCACAGCGGCATGCTGTCAGGCAGCGGCGGCGGCACGTGGCCCAACCTCCAGGCCAGGCGCAGCAGCAGCAACAGGAAAACCGTCACCCCCAGCCACTTGTGGTAGCTGATCAGCTTGAGCTTTAAAGGCGAAAGCGCCAGATCCGCCATGTAAACGCCGAGCGGAAACACGGCCACGATCAGCAGCGCGCTGATCCAGTGCAAGGCGATGGCTGTGTGGGTATAGCGGGCAGGGATCACGCTTTCTCCTTGGCAATGCGAGCGGCCATGAAAGTTGTTCGCAGCCGGCTCAGGCTGGTTTCCAGGGAGACCAGATCCTGCGCTGAAAGTTCGCCGAAAGCCTGCGCCAGATAGTCCAGATGGGCGGGAAAAACGCTGGCGAACAGGGCCTCGCCCTGCGGCGTCAGTTGCACGATCTGGCTGCGCCCGTCGCTGGGCGATGCCACCCGCCGCACCAGGTTTTTGTCAGTCAGGCGGTCCACCACGCCGGTGAGGGTGCCCTTGGTGATCAGGGTTTTTTCACCGAGTTCCTTGAGCGGCATCCCGGCGGTGTTGCCGAGCGTGGCAATAATGTCGAATTGCGCCGGCGTCAGATCCAGGGTGCGGATATGCGCCCCTGAATAAGCCTCGAAAGCCTGGTAGGCTGCGGCCAGTTCGCGCAGGACCGGCAGAAAGGGGGCATGAGGCATGAAGGCTCCATCTGGTTCTAGTTAGGACCAGTTTAGTTCTAACTAGAACCAGATGTCAATATCTTCAGGGGAAAAAACAGGCTGGACAGGCTTTGCAGTTACAGTACATGGGTTTGTGCGCTTCGCGCGGATGATTGATTGCCGGGGGCAGCCCGGCGGCTGGTGCCTTTCTTTTGCTTGCCCAAAAGAAAGGTACCAAAGAAAAAGGCACCCCGCTGCGCCGCCCTACGGGTACCTTCGGGTTGACAGTCGAATTGGGCGTCTGCGCAACTCGCCCTAACAGCCCGCACAAGACACGGGCTGTCGCGGAACTCGAACAGGGCGCAGCCGACATCCCCCAATTCGCCTGCCAACCCGAAGCGGCGCAGAGGGGAAGTTGGGTGGTGTTTCCACGCTCGGCGCCGATAAAAAGGCTGTTCACTTCAACTTGAACGAAGACCCGCAGCCCGAGCCGCAACAAACTCCCCTTGATCCACCGCCGAGCAGCACAGGCAAGCCGGGGGCAGTCGGCGAGCACTGTCTGAGCGCGTAGCGCGAGTTGCGCAGCCGCCCGGCTTGGCGAGCAGCGCAGGGGACCCCGAAGGGGCGGTGGATGGGGGTCGCCTTCTTTTCTCGCCGCGACCTGTGCGTAGCACAGAGCGTCCGGCGGGGACACTCCTTGCGGGTGGGATTACCTTTCTTGGCAAAGCAAGAAAGGTAATCAGCCGCCGGGCTGCCCCCGGCATCAAAAAATCACCATGCGCAAAGCGCATTCAACACGCATTGCACACACAGCCTTGCCCCGAAATCACCCCTGGCGATGAATCCAGTCCGCCCCCAGCGTGCCCGAAAGATCACTCAAGTATTGCGCACTCTCCACATAGGCCAGTTCCTCCCGGGCCTGTCCGAGAAGCAAGGCATATTGCTCGCGTTCCACCTCTGTAAGCAGGTTTTGACGTTCAAGGAAATGTTGCAGATTTTCTTCATGCCGCTGCCATTGCGCCATGTCGCGTTGCCGCTTGATGGATAGCCGCTCCTGATACCAGTCGCTGGCCAGCAGTGCAGCGCGAGTAAACATGCCGCGGATTTCAGGATGGCCGGCATCCTTGCCCTCGTAGCTCCCTGTCGCCATGATGTGCAGCAGCGCCTTGAGCGGCGGGCAGGCATCATTGATCGATCCATCGTCAAGATAGTTCTGCGCCACCCTCCGCTGTGCTTCGACGATATTATCCACGCCATCGGCAAAGGATTCGAGATCCTGGCTCTCCGGCCTGAGCATGGCTTCGTCGAACACCGCCATCGGGCTGTCAAATATCTTGCCGAAATTGGCGTGCACGAAGCGGCTGGTAATGCGATAGCCGAGGCGGCTGGCGCAAATCGTCCGCCCCTGATATTCGAAATCGGCGAGCGGTTCGAGATAGCCGCGCTCGATCATGAGCTGCGGATCGCGCTCGCGTACGGCCAGGCGGCACCAAAGTTCCGGGATCAGCAGGCTGATGTCGTGATCCACGCGCCGGTTGGGGCCGATATGCCCGGCTGCGGTGGAAAAGCCGTCGTAGCCGCTGATGATGTAGGAGACCAGGGCATTGTTCAGGTCCGCTGTTGCGCGCAAGGCGTTGAATGGCCCCTTGGTCAGCGCGCCTTCCGATCCGGCGCCGGTGGTCGAGGGGGATTTCCCGGTCAGGCTGGCGATGAAGTCCATGAACAGTTCGGGCAATTCCTGGAAATGGATGGGGTTGTAGACCGCCAGCGACCGGATACCATGCTCACGGTCCGGCGGGTTGTTGCGCCGCCCGGGCAGGACCGCATTGACCGGGAAATGCACGGCTTCACTCAAAGGCACGCGCCGGTAGAGCCGCGCACCCATCTCGGCGATGTAGCGATCGCGCGGGTTGGCCAGATCGGGGCGCTGTTGCAGATAGCGCACGTTGGCGGAGGGCTTGCCGTCCACGATGCGCGGGTGCGCGGATGAAACAAAGTAGCCCTTGGCCGCGGCCGTGCCGGCAGCCTGCACCAGCTGCTTCATGGGTGCGCTGAATAGCTCGAGACCGATGGCGTCTTCCACCATCTCTTTGGCGTCCGCCGTGGTAAGGGGTTCGAAGTTGGAGATAAAATTGTCCGGCCCGGCCAGGTCGGCCTCGGCCTGCAAATCCAGGCCGCGGTGGATCGCATCATCCGGCCTCTGGAACAGGCGCTGCTCGCAGTTGCCGGTCAGTTTGACGCTGGGGTGCGCATAGTCCGAATTGAGATGCTTCAGGCGGGCCGAGGGCACCGTGATGGAAGCGGTAATATCGTCTTCCATCTGGATCTTGTCCGCCCCGATGAAATCGTGGCGCAGCTTATACATGCGCCAGGCCCCATCCGGTTCCACGCCGACGCGCAGGAAGCTCGCCACCAGGCGGCGGCCATTATATTTGAGTTCATGGCCAGGATAGCCGTTCACCATGTCAACCGAGAAGTATTTGCGCCAGCCGGCGCCCCACTCCGCGCGGTAAAAACGCTTGATCACGAACACCAGCGCACGGATGTGCTGCGGAATGCTTTCCAGCCACTGATTGTATTGCCCGGTGTATTCGCTCTCCGAGGGGGTCAGCAACTTGATCACCGAACCCAGCGTGCGCTCATCGCTCAACAGCGAACGGCTGTCGCGAGCCTGCGCGGTGTTACGGAAGCGACTTGAATAATCCTGGTCGAAGATTGCCTGCACCTGGGTGAGGTCATCATGAATATCACGGACGTAAAACGGCCCGGAAATGATGGTGCCCACGATGGACTTGGAAATCTCCGATTTGCCTCCGCCGGATACCGTGCAGGGCTTGTGCACGAAGGTCCCCTCGGCATCGGTACCGATCAGGCGCCAGGAAGGCGCATGGGGGTGTTTCTCCATGTGGACCTTGTAGCCGCATGGATGGATGTAGGTGTGCCCGGCCAGCAGCTTGATCGTTTGCTCGCGGCCATGGCGCGGCCAGTGGACGGTCTGGTCGAGCAAATGCATGGTGGCATCTTCGGGCACATAAATGATGTCCGGAAAACGCTTGTCAATGCCGTAGCCCTCTTCCCTGACATGCATGACATCACCGAACAGGGACACCAGACCGTCGAAATCATGGCCATCCGTGCGTATCCGGCTGTCGGGACGGAACACCTCGCCCAGATTGTAGCTGGGGAAAGCCAGCGCGCCGCCCGAGTGTTCTTCCTCGCAGCCGCCGAACAGGTTGGCCGCATAGCTGATCTGGGATTTGACTTCCTTCTTGCTGTAGCCGAAGTAGTTGTCCGCAATCAGGGTCACGATCACCCCGCTCATGTCGCGGCAGGTGATCTTGAACGGCAGGCCGCCGTTGTAGAGCTCGTTCTCGTCGCGCCAGCACATGCCGTCGCGGCGCTGGCGCTCGCTGGCCTGATCCCAGTGCGGCAGGCCCAGCCCGGTTTTCTTCAGGCGCACCAGATGCGGCGCGAGAATGACGCAGCCGGTGTGTCCGGTCCAGTGCAGCACGTCCAGGGCGGCATCGTTCTCGGACAGGCAGGGGTTGCCCGCATTGCCGAAAATGCGCTCCACGAAATCCAGATTCGAAACCAGGCTGCCGGGCGCGAAGAAACGCGTTTCCATGGTCTTTTCCGGGCTGATGCCGGGCACTTCCGGCGCCACCAGCGGGCGCATCAGCAGGGACACCCAGCTCTCCGCCTGGTCTGCCTGGCCACTGGTGAAGGGCAGACGCAGCACGTCGCGGGGGGGCTTGAGCGCAGCCTTGAGCAAGGCCGCAAAAACATTGACCGGTACCGCATTCTTGTCCGCGGGAATCGGCAAACCGCCTTCAACGATGTGGAATACGCCCTTGGTGGTGCGCCGGTCGTTGCGCGGGTTGTGCAACACGCCCTGCAGCAGGCGATAGGAGTCAACGAATTCCGCGCTGAAATGCTGGCCATCGACCGGCAGGGAGAGCTCGCGCGCGAGCCTGGGCCGGTCCAGCACGAATGTGGCGCCCGGCAATGAAATTTCGCTCTCGACGCCATTCTGGCGCAGATAATGATTGAGAAAGTTCTGGATACGCTGATCGGCGGGGCAGCGGTAATCCGCCAGCAGCCGCTTCTGGTGCTGATAGCTGCGCAGCAGATCGGCTGCAACCTGCAACTGGGACAGGGCGCCCGTACCTTGCGGGGTGGGCAGGCCAAGTGCCGCAAGATGGAGATTGATATGCTGAATCAGCCCAAGCCGGTCATCCTTGGCATCATCCAGACTCGGATGACCTCTTGTTACCACTTCCATGGTTTCTCCCAGAGAAAATAATTCATTTCGCAAAACGGGAGTCACCCACGTTCCATCAGCAAACAGATTCCTGTGTGCCAACCTGCTATTTTCGCAGCTTGAGTGGCATATCTACAAAATTTTTTTGAAGCATCCGGAAAATTGGCTGCTGCGCGTGGCCAGGGCACACCACCAGGCAATTAAAAATCCAGCGGCAAATAGAAAAACACGAAGCGCCCCGCCTCGATATCCACCATCAGCGTGGCGCCGCGGTACAGGGCGTAATCGACATAACCCGGCACGGCACTGCCCTGGTGGCATTCGCTGGCATGCTGCGGCGATTCGAAATCACGGTCGCGGTCGTACCACGAAAGCAGCATGCATTCGCCCAGGCGGGCGCGGGCTTCAGACTCGGCCAGACGCATCGCAGCGAGGTAATCGGCAAGGGGTGGTTGAGGCGCCAGCTTCACCACGGTCACAGCAGAAAAATCTGCTGCCGCAGGCACGTCACAGGCAGACGACACGAGCTTTCGGGTTGCGTTCACCCCCGTACAGGCTCCAGCGAGGCATCCAGGTTGAGGTCATCACAATGTTCAAAAAACTCATCGCGCAATTTGGCGATTGAGGTTCCGCCAGGCACCCCCACGGTCATGTGCACGGCAAACATCGGGCTGCCGGTATGGGGCGCGGGATAGGTATCGGTTTCCAGCTCCTCGATATTGATGCCGCTGGCGGCAAAGAACCGCGCCAGATTATGCACGATGCCGGGGTTATCGAGCGCGACCACTTCCACCAGGTAGGGCACGGCGGGGACATGCTGCTCGCGCTCCCGGGTCCACTTGTGGACGATGGCCAGGTCCAGTTCCACGCCCAGCGGTCCAAGCCGGCTCTCCAGCGCGGAGAGCGCATCCTTGCTGCCGGTGACGCGCATGATCAGGGCAAATTGCCCGCCCAGCACGCCCATGCGGCTTTGCTCGATATTGCAGCCGCTGGCGGTGATCTGGCTGGTGAGCTTTTCCACCAGGCCAACCCGGTCTTCGCCGGAAGCGGTGATTGCAAGACATTCGTTAGCAACAGGGGTGGTCATGATGAATTTCCGTGCGAATTGGGATGCGCCCAGTATAAACCCAGAAAATCCATTTGGGCGCAGGCCGGGCTTTCTCGCCGGACCGAGAGGCGAAGCATCCATTCCCGGCGGGGATGCCCGACAGGTGAGCCATTCAAATTCATTAACCTTGAAAAAGCAGATAGCCACAGAGAACACAGAGTTCACAGAGAAAAATCAGCATGTTACATCTTGTTTGTGGCTCACCCGGGGGGCGATGATTGGCAAGCGTGGACAAGCTCCTGGCTTCTCTGTGCTCTCTGTGAACTCTGTGGCTTGAACTGAGGTTTTCAGGATCAACGCTTTGTTTAACGATCAAGTCCTGAACTTGCCGGTTTCAGTTTTGACGCTGTTCGCCAGCATCGCCATTTCGCTGGCTGAACCCGACATGCGCGAAGCTGCCGCGTGCGTTTCTTCAGTCATCTGGGAAACCTGTTCGACATGACTGGCAATCTCGTTGCTCGCCGCGCTCTGTTCTTCCATGGCAGCCGAGATATCAGTGATGGAAACACCGACCTGATCGACGAACAAGCGAATATTCCCGATAGCATCTCCCGCCTGGCCTGCGAGCCGGACGCCCTCGTTCACACGAGATACCCCATCCGCAATGGACTCGACCGCACGCGAGGTGCCACCCTGTATGGCACCGATCATGCGCGCAATATCCGCCGTGCTGCTTGATGTCCGCTCCGCCAGCTTGCGAACCTCATCCGCGACCACGGCGAACCCCCTGCCCTGCTCGCCTGCCCGGGCCGCCTCGATGGCCGCATTCAGGGCCAGCAGATTGGTCTGGTCGGCAATTTCCCTGATGGATTGAACAATGGACGAAATCTGGTTTGAATGCTCGCCCAGTTCCGCGACAATGTTCGAGGACGTCTTGACGGCGCTGGCAATCGATTGCATGTCGGAAACCACGCGCAGGATAACCTCGCCACCCTCGATTACCGTCTCCATCCCGGATTTTGCCGATAAACGCATTCCTTTCGTGGTTTCGCTGATATGGGCAATACTGACTGTCATCTCCTCAACCGCGGAGGCCATGGCCGAAGCCGCCTCGCTCTGTCCCCCCGCAGTGCCGGACAATTCTTTCGCCGTCCCGGCGATTCCATCCGCCGAGGTAAACGACTCTTCCGCCATGGCGCCGATCTGCTTCATGCTGCTGCCAATTTCGCTCAGAAAACGGTTGATATCTTCGGACAGCACGCCAATTTCATCCCCGGTCGAGGCATCGAGCCGAATGGACAAATCGCGGTTCTCGCTGATGGTGCCGATGGACCGGCCCAGGCCAGACAGGCGGCGGGTAATGCCTGTTGCGACAACATATCCGACGATAAGCACAAACAGCAGCATTCCTGTTCCAATCAGGGCAGATGTCATCAGGCTATTGCGCGCCGCTGTGGTATTGGCGGTGGCCATATCCAGAAGTCCCTGGGCCAGCATGTTTTCGATTTCATGCAGGGCATCGATCCGGGCGCTCGAAGCGGCGAACCATTTTTCAGCATTGATTCCGAAACCGGATGTTTTCAGCAAGCCCAGGGTACGCGCCTTCGCGACCTCATTGAATGGCGCACCGTCCTGTTTTGACACCAGGGCCGACAATATATTTTCAGGCGCCCAGCGGGCGAATTCGGCCTGCAACTCTTTCTGGGCTGCGATCTGGCCCACCCATTTATCATGCTGTTCCGCCTCGATGCTGTCGGCGAAAAAAACGGCCGTCATTAATGCGCGCTCCTGTCCGGCCTGCTCCTTCATGGCGAGAAAGCTCATATAGGAACCAGCCAGCCGGGACATGCCCGCATCATTAATGCTCTGGCTGACAACGGAAGGGATGATCCCGAGAACCGTTTTTATGGTGCCCGTGAAATATTCCGCAACCAGCGGCGCGCCAATCGAGAAAGCATCCGCGCTTTTCCGGGTATCAGGAAGTTTCTGCAACGCCGCATCCGCATTTTCCACGCCGCCGGAAATGGCGGATGATTTCGCTTCCGGCATCATGGCGGCATAGGTTTTGTGAATTTTTTCGATCGAAGCCTCCGTCTTCGACCGCCAGCCGGGCAGCGCCGAAGCGAACAACTTGCCCTGGCTGCTGACAAAACTCACCGTGGCACCGCGCTCCCGTTGAAGGTCATGCGCCATCGGTCCGGCATCGATAAGCAATGTGATCTGCTCACTCATGATTCGCATGTGGCGCCATTCATTCCATGAATGGTAAACATGGGTACCGGCAAACCATGTCATACCCAGCATGGGCACAATGGCAAGCAAGGCGATCTTGTGCGCAATTTTCATCCATAACTCCGATTCATGAGATTGTCCTGCGTTGCGCCGATTGCGCGTGATACGTCCTGGGTACATTCACACAGAACGTCCTTCCTCCAGGCACTGCGCGGATTATGCGGAGAAGCCAATGATCGGCATTTTGGCGCGATCAGCCATGAACAAGGAGGAAAGACACGAACAAATCCGGCTATATGTTTTTTTTATGACCGGACACAAGGATAACACTGACATGGCAGCATGGGTATAACTGATGAGTATCCAAGCGTCATGCTGCTTCAGCGGGTTCGCAGGCAGCGGATCCCTGAACACTCCCCGCTGGATATCGGGTGTTACTGCTGCCGGTTCCACCAGTCGTCGGTAGCACTCTCATGCAAGCCCCTGCTCGCCCGCGACACGAGCCAGCCGACATAGAACAAAGCCTCGAACATCAGGAAAGCCATCCCCCACAGCAACACGCTGCCAAGTGAATAATCGCCCACCTCGTCCACCCCCCAGGCCCGGGTTGGATTGATCCAGGAGACCACCAGCGGCCCGATGAGCGGTCCCAGCAGACAAGCCAGTGCGGCCAGCACCAGCATATCGCGCAGCAATATCTTCCGGTTCGGCAAGGAATTCATGAGGGATTTTTCAGTATCGGCCGGGGACATGGGCTACTTTCCGAGATCCAGAAAGGGGTTGATGGAGAAATATAAAATAATGGCAATCACCGCCATATAGGCAAAGAAGCGCAGGGGATGCGCCTGGATCACGTCCACCAGGGTGCGCTGTTTTCCTTCCCGGCACAGCTGCTCGTATTCCGCTCTTGCCCGCGCCTGACGCTCGCGCTGATAGTCCGCAATCAGCGCCCGCGCCTCTTCCAGCCGGGAATCGTCCGGTAGCCAGATGGCCGCAGCGGAAAGGCCCCAGTTACCCGCGGGGGTTTCACTGAACTCCACGCTGCTGGCTTTGAGCAAGGCGCGCACATCCTCCGCCTCATCGTCGGGCACGCCATTCAGGGGGAAAAGTTTGATTGCCATGGCGCGGCGCGTCGTATCAGGATGGCGCCAGCACAGAGATGCGTACATCGCCGATCGTAACCACCTGGCCCGCGCGAATCTTGCAGGTCTTGCGCAACTCCACTTTTCCATCCACCGAAACTTCTCCGGCAGCGACCAGCTGCTTGCCCATGCCGCCGCTGTCGCAGGCACCCGTCAGCTTGAGCAGGTTGTCGAGTTCGACGAATTCGCGAGTGAGAATAAATTCATGTTCTTGCATGGGGTCCTTGAGTTCGGGTTAGTTGAGGCCTGAGCATCTTAGCACTACGGCAAGAGTGTTAAAATGGCAGTCTATTCCGCATCTTCAGGATCCCGCAGTGAACTTCATCATTCCCGAAATCAAGCCCGAACAGTCCATCGAGCTTTTGAAAGAGCTGCACATCCTGACGCGCGACGGCAAGCTCAACCAGGACAGCCGGCGCAAGCTGAAGCAGGTTTATCACCTGTTCAACTTTATCGAGCCGCTGCTGAGTGAAGTCCTGACACAACAGGAAACCCTGACCCTGGCCGACCACGGCGCGGGCAAGTCCTATCTCGGCTTCATCCTTTACGACCTTTTTTTCAAGGCCAGACAGACAGGCCACATCTACGGCATCGAAACCCGCGAGGAACTGGTATCAAAATCGCGTGAACTGGCCGAGCGTCTGGACTTCGGGCGCATGTCATTCCTCAACCTCTCGGTTGAAGACTCCATTCATTCCACAGCGTTGCCGGAAAAATTCGATGTCGTTACCGCGCTGCACGCCTGCAATACCGCCACCGACGACGCAATCAAATTCGCCCTCGACAAAAAGGCCAGATTCATCGTGCTGGTGCCCTGCTGTCAGGCCGAGGCCGCCGCGCTGATGCGCAAGAATAAAAACCAGTCCTTCTCCCGGACGCCGCTTTCCGAAATCTGGCGCCACCCCATCCACACCCGCGAATTCGGCAGCCTGATCACCAATGTGCTGCGTTGCCTGCAACTTGAGTCGCATGGCTACCAGGTCACGGTGACCGAACTGGTCGGCTGGGAACATTCGATGAAGAACGAGCTGATTGTGGCCCGCTTTACCGGCACGCCAAGGAAAAATGCACAGGAAAGACTGGAACACATCCTGCATGAACTGAATCTGGACGAACTAAGAGGCCGCTTCGTTTATCCTAGAAAAAGCAGTTAACCACGGAGTTCACGGAGAACACGGAGTAAAAATAATAGATAGCATGATATTTGGCATTCACCCGTTGGATGAGGTCATAAATTTCCGCAAACAGCCTTTCTCTGTGTTCTCCGTGCCCTCCGTGGTTATCGAACTGAGGTTTTTAGGTTTATTGATTCGAAGCCGCCCCTTTCAAACTCAATTCAAAACACACAAGGTTTCAAACATGAACGAAGTCAAACACGGGCCCCGCTTCTGGATCGGCAACGGCCTGCTGGCCCTGGCCCTCACCTCCCTGTTTTTCATGGGCCCACTGTCCGAAAGCCTGGGTGTATGGGCCATGGTCCTGTGGATGATCCTCGCCGGGGTGGGAATGTATTTCCTGATGACGGACAAGGGCGGGGAGCCGGGAATGCCTGATTAACCAGGCGATTGCGGAAAAACCTCGCTGTAGGCCTGCACGCTGGCATAGGCCAGCACCGGGAAAACGACAGGGAACAATGGCAGGAAAAGCAGTATCGCCGCAAGCATTGTGACGGAAAGCAACACGCCCCAGGCCAGCATCGGCAAGAAACTGGAAAACACCGCCTTCACACTCGCGCTGACCGCTCCAGCCAGATTGGCGCGCCGGTAAAACAGCAGCGGCACGGCAAATGCAGACGTGGCGAAGATGATGAAAGCCAGCAGCAGCCACATCAGGCCGCTGAAAAACAGGAATGGCAGCGTATCCCCATCTCCCGCCAGGCCCGCGGCGAATTCCGCCAGCCCCATATCCGGGGTGATGCCAAAATAGAGACCGTAGACGATGCCCGCATCCGTCAGCCAGATCAGGAAAACAAACATCTCGACCAGGGCAATCACCCAGAGCGCGGGCGGTGCAAGGCGGAACCCCGCGAAGAAGTCCCCCAGGCGTACCGGCTTTTTTGCAGCGGCATGGCCGGAAACATAAAAAAATCCGCACAGCAAGGCCGGTCCGATCAGCATGAATCCACCCGCCAGCGGCACCATCAGCGGCGCAAGTCCCGCGCTCACCACCCCCGCGAACTGAAACAGGCCCAGCAGCGCGAATATCCCGGCATAAATCGCGCTCAAACCCTTTACCTGCAAAAAAGTCTGCCACCCTGCACGTATCCAGCAGGGCAAACGGCCAAGTCCGATTTTGTTTGGTGCCAGATTATTCAAGAAACACCTTCTCAATCAGTTCAGGAAAAAGGGGAAAGCCCGGAACCAGGATGACATCAGAAAAAAGAAAGGCGCAGTCCCCTGCGCCTTTTTATCTACCCTTTACAACATTTATCCACTTCCTGCCGCTTCAACCAATGAACCGCCTCCGCAGGGGATACCCCCAGCCCGAAGCACTGTTCAATCTGTTCAAGAGATGGCCCTCCGGCATCGTACACGCCAATGTTGAAAATATGCCGGTACCAGCGATCAAAAATCTTTTCCCACTGCTCCCGGGACATTGTCATTACGTCCATCTTCAGCTCCTTGATTGGTCACGGAAAACACCTGAAAAACTGCCTCTTGCCAGATGCATATTCATGCAAAATCAATAACTTGCCGGCCCATTCAGGCAAAATATCAAACAGCAGCAATACTACCCAAAATTTGCCTTCCGGTGAAATATTTCTGCCACATTCAGTCCCAGCTCAATGCACCGCCGGTCTGATACTCGGTCACCCGCGTCTCGAAGAAATTCTTCTCCTTCTTCAGGTCGATCATCTCGCTCATCCACGGGAACGGATTGGTCGCGCCGGCATACTGCTCGTCCAGCCCGATCTGCTGGCAGCGGCGGTTGGCGATGAAGCGCAGGTATTCCTTGAACTGGGCGGCATTCAGGCCCAGCACGCCGCGCGGCATGGTGTCCTCGGCGTAGCGGTATTCCAGCTCCACGCCCTTCCGGATCAGGCCAGTGATTTCGTTGCGGAATTCGGCGGTCCACAGACCGGGGTTTTCCAGCTTGATGGTGTTGATCAGGTCGACGCCGAAATTGAGGTGCATGGACTCGTCGCGCAGGATGTACTGGTACTGCTCGGCGGCGCCGGTCATCTTGTTCTGGCGGCCCAGGGCGAGGATCTGCACGAAACCGACATAGAAGAAGATGCCTTCCATGATGCAGGCGAACACGATCAGGGACTTGAGCAGCTTCTGGTCGTTTTCCGGCGTGCCGGTTTTGAATTCCGGGTTGGTCAGGGTATCGATGAAGGGAATGAGAAACTCGTCCTTGTCGCGGATCGAGGGGATCTCGTGATACATGTTGAAGATCTCGCCCTCGTCCAGCCCCAGGCTTTCCACGATGTACTGGTAGGCGTGGGTGTGGATGGCCTCCTCGAAGGCCTGGCGCAGCAGGTACTGGCGGCATTCCGGCGCGGTGATGTGGCGGTAGGTGCCGAGCACGATGTTGTTGGCGGCGAGGGAATCGGCGGTGACGAAGAAACCCAGGTTGCGCTTGACGATCAGGCGCTCGTCCTCGGTCAGGCCGCCGGGGTCTTTCCAGGTCGCGATGTCGCGGCTCATGTTCACTTCCTGCGGCATCCAGTGGTTGGCGCAGCCGGCGAGGTATTTTTCCCACGCCCACTTGTACTTGAATGGCACCAGCTGGTTGACGTCGGCAGTGCCGTTGATCACGCGCTTGTCCTCGGCGCGCACGCGGCGGGTGTCGTGAATGCCGGTCAATGCGGAGGAATGCACTTCCTGCGGCGCAGCGGGCGGCATGCCGCCAAAGCGCGCAGCCTGGGCGAACAGGTCCGGGGTATGGTCTTCTTCAAAATTCAGCATGTTTTCTTTCTCCTGGTACCTATCTTTTTTCGTGAAAAGCCGCGGTGGAGCCTGATGGGTATCGCTGCGCTCCACCCATCCTACTTTGCGGGCTTTCTCCTCTTCCATTGTTCGCGGCTCCCGCGCCGTCCTTATCCCCCAAGACCAGCGCGTAGGGGCGAATTCATTCGCCCGTACCCGGCTTGGCATGGGCGAATGAATTCGCCCCTACGGACTCGTCATCCATTTCTTACTGGCAGGCTTCGCATTCCTCGAAACCTTCATCGCCGGGGCGCATGGTGCATGCCTTGCCGGCAATTTCCGGCTCCGGCAGATTCATTGCACCCATGCCGCCGCTTAAGCCCCCGCCAACCGGCACCGCGTTGAGTTCCCCGCCCTTGCCGGTGGATTTCTCGGCACTGGTGGCGCCCAGGGTGCGCAGGTAGTAGGTGGTCTTGAGGCCGCGCAGCCAGGCCAGCTTGTAGGTGTCGTCGAGCTTCTTGCCGGAGGCACCGGCCATGTAAATGTTGAGACTCTGCGCCTGGTCGATCCACTTCTGGCGGCGCGAGGCGGCTTCCACCAGCCACTTGGGCTCCACTTCGAAGGCGGTGGCGTAGAGCTGGCGCAGTTCCGCAGGCACGCGGTCGATTTTTGCCAGCGAGCCGTCAAAGTATTTCAGATCGCCGATCATCACCTCGTCCCACATGCCCAGCTGCTTCAGGTCGCGCACCAGGTACTGGTTGGCCACGGTGAATTCGCCCGAGAGGTTGGATTTCACGTAGATGTTCTGGTAGGTCGGCTCGATCGAGGCCGACACGCCGACGATGTTGGCGATGGTGGCGGTCGGCGCGATTGCCAGGCAGTTGGAGTTGCGCATGCCGTGTTTCTTGATGCGGCTCCTGAGCTTGTCCCAGTCAAGGGTGACGGACTGATCCACTTCCAGATAGCCGCCGCGCTGCTCCAGCAACAGCTGGTTGCTGTCGTGCGGCAGGATGCCCTTGTCCCACAGGCTGCCGCTGAAGCTGCTGTAGCGGCCGCGCTCCTGGGCCAGCTCGCTGGAAGCCCAGTAGGCGTAATAGGCCACCGCTTCCATGGAGCGGTCGGCGAATTCCACCGCCGTCTCGGAGCTGTAGGGAATGCGCAGGCTCAGCAGGCAATCCTGGAAACCCATGATGCCCATGCCCACTGGACGGTGCTTGAGGTTGGAATTGCGCGCCTTGCCCACGGCGTAGAAGTTCACGTCCACCACGTTGTCCAGCATGCGCATGGCGGTGGCGATGGTGCGCTTGAGCTTGTCGTGATCGAGCTGGCCGTCTTTCAGGTGATTCACCAGATTCACCGAACCGAGGTTGCACACCGCGATCTCGTGCTCGTTGGTGTTGAGGGTGATCTCGGTACACAGGTTGGAGCTGTGCACCACGCCCACGTGCTGCTGCGGGCTGCGCACGTTGCACGGATCCTTGAAAGTGATCCAGGGATGGCCGGTTTCGAACAGCATGGAGAGCATCTTGCGCCACAGTTGCAGCGCGGGAATTTTCTTGAACAGCTTCAGTTCGCCGCGCGCGGCCTTGTCCTCGTAGGCGGTGTAAGCGGCCTCGAAATCCATGCCGAAACGGTCGTGCAGGTCGGGCACGTCGTTGGGCGAGAACAGGGTCCAGTCCTGGTTTTCCATCACGCGCTTCATGAACAGGTCGGGAATCCAGTTTGAAGTGTTCATGTCGTGGGTGCGGCGGCGGTCGTCGCCGGTGTTCTTGCGCAGTTCCAGGAACTCTTCCATGTCGAGGTGCCAGGTTTCCAGGTAGGCGCACACCGCTCCTTTTCTTTTACCGCCCTGGTTCACCGCCACGGCGGTGTCGTTGACCACCTTGAGGAAGGGGATCACGCCCTGCGATTTGCCGTTGGTGCCCTTGATGCGGGCGCCCAGCGCGCGCACGTTGGTCCAGTCGTTGCCCAGGCCGCCGGCGAACTTCTGCAGCATGGCGTTTTCCTTGATGGCCTGGTAGATGCCGTCGAGGTCGTCGGAAACGGTAGTCAGGTAGCAGGAGGAAAGCTGGCTGTGGCGCGTGCCGGAATTGAACAGCGTGGGTGTCGAGCTCATGAAGTCGAAGCTGGAAAGCACGTTGTAGAACTCGATGGCGCGCGCTTCGCGGTCGATCTCGTTCAAGGACAGGCCCATCGCCACGCGCATGAAGAAGGCTTGCGGCAACTCGATGCGCGACTCTTCGATATGCAGAAAATAGCGGTCGTACAGGGTTTGCAGGCCGAGGTAGCCGAACTGGTTATCGCGCTCCACCTTGAGCGCGGCGCCCAGGCGCGCCAGATCGAACTGTTGCAGCTTCTCGTCCAGCAGTTCCGCCGCCACGCCTTTCTTGATGTATTCCGGGAAATATTCGGCATAGCGCGTGGCCATGTCGCTCTGCGGCACTTCCTCGCCCAGCACTTCGTGGCGGATGGTGTTGAGCAGCAGGCGCGCGGTGACGAAGGAATAGGCCGGCTCCTTCTCGATCAGGGAGCGCGCGGAAAGGATCACGGACTTGCGCACCTCGTCCATCGGCACGCCGTCATACAGGTCGCGCAAAGTCGGCTCGATGATGGCCTTGGCGCTCACCTGCTCGCCCAGGCCGATACAGGCGGATTCCACCAGGGTGGCCAGTTTTGCCGCGTCGAGCGGCACGCGCACGCCGTTTTCAACGGCATGCATCGTGGCTTCGGCCGTTGCCGGCGCCTTTGCCGCGGCCTGGGCGCGTTCCTGGGAGCGCTTCTCGCGGTACAGCACGTAGGCGCGCGCCACGTCGTGCTCGCCGGAGCGCATCAGGGACAGTTCCACCTGATCCTGGATATCCTCGATGTGGAAAGTGCCGCCGTGCGGCTGGCGGCGCATCAGCGCATTCACCACCGCCAGGGTCAGCGCTTCCACCTGCTCGCGAATCCGCGCCGAAGCCGCAGCCTGGCCGCCATGGACGGCGATAAACGCTTTGGTCATGGCGATGGCGATCTTGGCCGGCTCGAAAGGAACCACCCCGCCATTGCGGCGGATGATCCTGTAATCGGCGTAGGAAACTTCCGCAGCGGACGAGGCAGCCTGGGCGCCAAAATTCGAAGCCGGGAAGGAAGGGCTAGAAATAGTATCAGTAGCCAGTTGCATAGGGTTGAATCCTCCTTGTTTTTGTTCGTTTTACGAACAGGTTATCCGGCTCTTATCCACAACATATCCAGTGAGATATCCACAACATATTGTGTTTGGCCATTAATATTTCACTAATTCTAGTGAGCAGGTTGACAAAATGCAACTTTATTTTCACATTCATCCGTCATCGCCCGAACCCTTCATGGCGCCCCTGGCATGCGGTTGTAAATCACGCCCCGGCGGGCTAATCTGGGCCTGCAAACTCAGCCGGACGCTGGCAAAGCCTGGACGACAGCTACAAGGTGAACGCACGCATCATCACTGCCAGCCTGGACAAGGCGGTCAAGCTGCCGGTCAGCGCCCTGTTCCGCGCCGGGGACCAATGGGCGGTATTCGTGGTCAGCGATGGCAGGGCGGCAAAAAGAATCGTGAAACGTTCCCGCCGCGGCGCAACGGAAGCAGTGGTGCAGGAAGGATTGAAGGTAGGCGAGAAAGTCATCGTCCACCCAGGCGACAGCGTCAGTGACGACAGGCAGGCCATGGAGCGCCAGAAATAACCACAAGGCGGAAGCTTGCCGCGGAACAGGATATGGCGTTTAATCCATCCATCATAATTCCATGTAGGATGGGTGGAGCGCAGCGCAACCCATCAACCGATGATAAAAAAACGACATACTGAAACCGATACAAACGGCAACACCATGGAGGACCCGACGAGGGGAATGACAATGGGGAGCGGTGATGATGGGTTACGCTGCGCTCCACCCATCCTACACAAGCTTGTTGAAGCTGCGACGATCCTAGTTCTTGCAGGATGCGTACCGATTCCCCCTCGCCCAATTCCCATATCTGATGTGCCTACTATTACGAGCACCTCATGCAATGTCACCTTTGTCCGTAAGAAGCAGCTCGCTGGATCCGCGCCAAGTCATTTCATTTCGTTGGACAAGCTGACCGTAGCATCACTCGAGGTTGGCGAGTACACCACATTCCCTGTTACGGAAGGTCGTCACTCGCTTGCCGTGACATGGCGAGTCGGAGATAAACTTTTCGGCGTTGGAGGTTTTGGAGCAGGTGCGGCGGCCTTGGTATGGAGTCCATATACAAAATCAGTTGAACTGGATTGCAGACCACCAGTTAATTACTTTTTCACGATCACTTCAAAAGCATTTAGCTTGGACGAGAATGACCGCGTGGAGCTCAAACATGTCGAACAGCTTGACGGAGACTTCATTCTTGAGCGAAATAGATATATCGCACCTGGCTCACATTGAGCCCGCGTAGGATGGGTGAAGCGCAGCGCAACCCATCAACCGATGACAAAGCGGCATGCCGAAACCGACACAAACAACCACACCATGGCGAAATCTATGCGGGGAATGACCATGGTGATACGTGATGATGGGTTGCGCTACGCTCCACCCATCCTACAGGCCTTGGAACAAACGCCAACCCCATGACCGACTACCGTCGCAATTTCATCCCTGGCGGGAGCTACTTTTTCACTGTCGCCCTGGCGGAGAGGTCAGGCCGTCTGTTGACGGACAACATCGAATTGTTCCGGCACGCGGTGGTGGATGTGAAACGTGAATTGCCTTTGGGTCTGATTGCCATGGTGGTGTTGCCGGAACATCTGCATTGCGTGTGGACCCTGCCCGCAGGCGATGCCGACTATCCGACGCGCGGGAAGAAGATCAAGGCGGCTTTCTCGCGCGGCTTGCCCAAGGAAGAGCACCGCTCGGCGAGCCGCGCTGCGAAAGGCGAACGTGGCATCTGGCAGCGCCGCTACTGGGAGCACACCTTGCGCAACGATGATGATCTGCGCCGGCATGTGGATTACATTCATTACAACCCGGTCAAACACGGCCATGTGCGTTGCGTGAAGGAATGGCCGTATTCGTCTTTTCACCACTATGTCCGGCGCGGGGTATATTCCGAGGATTGGGCGGGGGGCGGGCTTGGCTTGGGGAATGATTATGGGGAGATGGGGTGATGATGGGTTTCGCTGCGCTTCACCCATCCTACATGCGCCGGCATTAAGGCTTACGATATGGCCATGAACCTGACCATTCAGAGAGCAACCATCAGCGATGCGCCCGGAGTAGCCATCATGGCTGGCGAACTGCTGAATGAAATCATGAGTACGATTGGCGTACAGGCCTTTAATTTCAGCCTTGAAGAAACCACGGCCAGGCTCAAGGATTTCATCGCGCGGGAGAAATATTTCGTGTTTGTTGCCCTGAGCGGAGATGCCGGGCCGCTCGGCTTCATTGCGCTGACTGAAAGCCACGCCTTGTATGCCGAAGGGGCCTTTGGCACCATCCCGGAGCTTTTTGTCCGTCCGGAATTTCGCTCGCAAAACGTGGGGCTGCGCCTGGTGGAACAGGCCAGGATTTTCGGCGCTGCGCGCGGCTGGAAGCGCCTGGAAGTGACCACCCCGCCCCTCCCGCAGTTCGACAAAACACTGGCGTTTTACGAGCGCGAGGGGTTCGCCATTACGGGTGGGCGCAAGTTGAAGGTGGTTTTGTGAACAGCCTTTCCTTGCCCTGGGCGTTGGACTTTTGGAGCAGGGAATGTTGACATCCATCGCCGTCGAAAGGGAGTGACGCCATGAGCAAGAAATCCTTTCCGCTCTCCAAGGTTTATGGCCTGCTTGAGCCGGGGCCGGTCGTCATGATTACGACCGCTGTCGATGGACGCACGAATATCATGACCCAGTCGTGGCACACCATGATCGAGTTTGAGCCGCCGCTGGTGGGTTGCGTCATCAGCAATCGCAACCACTCCTTCGGTCTGCTCTTGGCAAGCAGGGAATGCGTCATCAACATCCCGACCGTGGAGATCGCCGAAAAGGTCGTGGGATGCGGCAATACGTCGGGGGCGAGCATCAACAAGTTCGAGAGGTTCGGCCTCACGCCCAGGCCAGCTGCGCTGGTCGGCGCGCCGCTCATAGCCGAGTGCCATGCCAATCTCGAATGCCGGGTGGCCGACACCAGCATGGTGGACAAATACGGCCTGTTCGTCCTTGAGGTCATCCAGGCTTGGATCGACCCTGCGGTAAAAAACCCGAAGACGATTCATCATCTTGGCAGCGGCAATTTCATGGTTGCCGGTGACAGGATCAAGCTGGAATCAGGGATGAAGTAGCGCCAGAATCCCTCCCTTCCGCGTCCAATGCCTCTATAATTGGCCCTTGATCCAATCTTCGCCTGCGACCATGAAAAATACCGCGACCCTGCTGATCAGCTGCCCCGACCGCAAAGGTCTGGTGGCGACCATCGCCGAATTCCTCTACCGCCATAACGCCAACATCCTGCATGCCGACCAGCACCAGGATAGCGAAAACAAGCTGTTCCTGATGCGGGTGGAGTGGGACCTGGAAGAATTCAATCTCGAAATTTCCGATTTCGAGCGCCTGTTTGCGCCCATCGCCGCGCAGTTCGAGATGCAGTGGCGGCTGGCCCTTTCCAGCCACCGCCCGAAAGTGGCGATTTTCGTCTCGCGCTACGACCACTGCCTGGCCGACCTGCTCTACCGCCATCAGGCCGGTGAGCTGCACTGCGAGATTCCGCTCATCATCAGCAACCACGCCGATAACAAGTGGCTGGCGGATGCCTACCACATCCCATTCCAGCACATCGAGGTACTCAAGGACTCCAAGGCTGAGGCCGAGAAAACCCAGCTCGCCCTGCTGCGCCACCACCATGTGGAACTGGTGATACTGGCCCGCTACATGCAGGTGCTGTCGCATGACTTCATCCGCCACTACCCTAACCGCATCATCAATATCCACCACTCCTTCCTGCCCGCCTTCAACGGCGCCAAGCCCTACCACCGCGCGTTCGAACGGGGCGTGAAGCTGATCGGGGCGACCAGCCATTACGTGACGGAAGTGCTGGACGACGGCCCGATCATCGAGCAGGACGTGGCGCGGGTTTCGCATCGCGACTCGCTCGACTACCTGATCCGCAAAGGCGCGGATCTGGAGAAGATCGTGCTATCGCGCGCCGTGCGCTGGCACATCGAGAACCGCGTGCTGGTCTATGCCAACAAGACGGTGGTGTTTGATTGATTGACTGTAGGGTGCAATAACCAGCGGGCATTGCACCCTACTGCTGACCGCTAACTGCTTACCGCTTCCAGATACCGCTCCCACGCGAACAGCGGCCCCGGGTCGGTCTTGCGGTCGGGCGCGATGTGGTGGTGGCCGGTGATGTCCTCGATGGGGTAGGCCTGTTTCAGCGCCTTGGTCAGTTCGGCCAGTTTCTCGTACTGAATATCCTCGTAGGCATCGAAATCGCTGCCTTCCAGTTCGATGCCGATGGAAAAATCATTGCAGCGCTCGCGCTCCTTCCATCTTGAAATGCCCGCGTGCCAGGCGCGCAGGTTGCAGGAAACGAACTGGATGATTTCACCGTCGCGGCGGATGAAAAAATGGCTGGATACCTTCAGGTCTGCAATCGCACGATAATATTCGTGGGCACCGGGATCGAGGCGGTTGGTGAAGAATTCGATCACGCCATCCCCGCCGTATTCGCGTGGCGGCAGGCTGATGTTGTGGATCACCAGCAGGGTAACCGGCTCTTCTGGAGGCCGTTCATCGAAGTTGGGGGAAGGGATGAAGCGCACCCCTTTCAAAAATCCTGACCGATCTATTTCCACTATTCACTCTCTCAATCTGACAAAAACGCATTTAGCGCAAGGGACTCGAAAGCCGCTATCAGGCGCATTATATCCCGCCCGGGACGGTGTTATAATCGCGGCACTTCAATCAACCGGTCCGCCCTCCCCATGATTTTCGCCGAACTTTTTCTTATGCTCGTCATCATCCTCGTCGCGGCGGAAGTGTTCACCAACGCGCTCGAACATCTGGGCGAAAAGCTGAAAATTTCCGAAGGCGTCACCGGATCGCTGTTCGCCGCGGTGGGCACGGCCTTGCCGGAAACGCTGGTGCCGCTGCTGGCGATTTTCGCCGGCACCACCAGCGCCCACGTCAACGAGGAAATCGGCGTCGGCGCGATTCTGGGCGCGCCGCTGATGCTTTCCACTCTTTCCATTTTCCTGATGGCCATGGCCGTGTTGAAGAAACGCGGCTGGCAGGGTCATCTCACGCCGGAGCACACCGGCCTGACGCGCGATCTCAACTTCTTTCTCGCCGCCTTTTCGCTTTCCGCCATCGCCCTGTTCGTGCCGCATGAAACCCCGCTGTTCCGCGCCCTGCTGGCTTTCGCCATGGTGATGATCTATTTCATCTACATCATGCTCACGCTGCGCGCCTCGGCACACCTGGTCAAGGAAGGCCACGCCACGGAAGCGGAAGGCAAGATGATGCTGTGCAAGCTCGGCCTGCCGGAAAACATGCTGATCATCCTGGTCCAGATGGCACTGGGCCTGGGCCTGCTGGTGGCGGGCGCCAAGGGCTTCATTCACGGCGTGGATGGCGCCTCGCAAATCCTCGGCATTTCGCCCCTGCTGCTGTCGCTGCTGATCATTCCGATCGCCACCGAGCTGCCGGAAAAAGTCAACAGCATCCTGTGGATCCGCCGCCACAAGGACACCCTGGCCTTCGGCAACATTACCGGCGCGATGGTATTCCAGGGCACCCTGCTGCCGGCCATCGGCATCATGCTCACCCCCTGGGCGCCGCAGCGCGAGGTGCTGGCCGGCATCATCATCACCCTGATCGCCGCCACCTGGCTGCGCTGGATGTCCTCGCGCGGCCAGCTGCGGGTCTGGCACCTGGTCTTCAATGGCGCGCTGTATGTGACTTACCTCGGTATCGTGCTGGCTTGAGTATGGTGAGCGGTAAGCGGTGAGCGGTGAGCGGTAACTGCTCACCGCTTACCGCTCGCTGCTCACTGTCCTCCCTCACCCTTTACCCTCGGCCCGGCTCGCGCTAAGCTGCCTCTTCCTCCACAGGAGAATGCACCGTGCCAAAAAAGTCCCAGCCCCGCGACAAAGATAGCCCGCTGAATCTCAGTCTCGATTCGGTCAAGCAATCCCTGACCAATCACCTCATCTTTTCCATCGGCAAGGACCCCATTACCGCTACCGAGCGCGACTGGTTCTTCACCCTGGCCAACGTGGTGCGCGACCGCCTCATCGAGGGCTGGATGGAAAGCATGCGGCGCTACTACATACACGATACCAAGCGCGTGTATTACCTGTCGATGGAATTTCTCATCGGGCGCAGCCTGATGAACAGCGTTCTCAACATAGGCTTCCTGGAGGAATGCCGCCAAGCCTGCATTGACTCGGGAATCGAGCTGGACAAGGCGCAGGAACTGGAATTCGATGCCGCACTGGGCAATGGCGGCCTGGGGCGCCTGGCGGCGTGTTTCCTCGATTCCATGGCGACCATGGGGCTGCCCGGTTATGGCATGGGCATCCGCTACGAATATGGCATGTTCAACCAGAAAATTGAAAACGGCTGGCAGGTGGAGCACCCGGACAACTGGCTGCGTTATGGCAATCCCTGGGAGTTTCCCCGCCCCGAGGTGCTGTACCCGGTCAAGTTCGGCGGGCGGGCAGTGGAATACTGCGACGAAAGCGGCCGGACATGCCACCACTGGATCGATACCGATGAGGTGATGGCGATGGCCTACGACACGCCCATTCCCGGCTTCGGCCTGAAAACGGTCAACAACATGCGGCTATGGTCGGCCAAGGCCTCGCGCGACTTCGACCTCAAGTATTTCAATGAGGGCAATTACATCAAGGCGGTGGAGGACAAGAACGAATCGGAAAACCTTTCCAAGGTCCTCTACCCCAACGACACCACTGCCATGGGGCGCGAACTGCGCCTGAAGCAGCAGCATTTCTTCGTCAGCGCCTCGCTGCAGGACATCCTCTACCGCTACCGCAAGCATCACAAAGCTTTCGAGGAACTGCCGGACAAGGTGGCGATCCAGCTCAACGACACTCACCCGTCTATCGCCATCCCGGAACTGATGCGCCTGCTGATGGACATTCACTGCCTGGACTGGAATCAGGCCTGGGACATCACCACCCGCACCTTCGCCTATACCAATCACACGCTGATGCCGGAAGCGCTGGAAACCTGGCCGGTAAGTCTGTTCGAAGCCGTGCTGCCGCGTCACCTGCAGATCATCTATGAAATCAATCACCGCTTCCTGCAGGATGTGATCCACCGCTTCCCCGGCGACAGCGAGCGACTGAAGCGCATGTCCATTATCGACGAAACCCATGGCCGGCGCATACGCATGGCCCACCTCGCCATTGTCGGCAGCCACCACGTCAACGGCGTGGCGCAAATCCATTCCGAGCTGATGAGAACCACCATTTTTGCCGATTTTGACAGCTACCACCCCGGCAAACTGACCAACATCACCAACGGTATCACACCGCGCCTGTGGCTGAATCAGGCCAACCCCGGTCTGGCTCAACTGATTACCCGCCACATCGGCAAAGGCTGGATCACCGATCTGGCGCAATTGCGCAAACTGACTCCGCTCGCCGACGACCCTGCCTTCCAGGCCGAATTCCGCGTCGTCAAGTATGCCAACAAGGAAAAACTGGCCGCCATCATCGCGCGCAAGCTGAACCTCGAAATCAACCCGGGCAGCCTGTTCGACGTGCAGATCAAGCGCATCCACGAATACAAGCGCCAGCTTCTCAACCTGCTGCATGTCATCACACTATACAACCGCATCCGCTCCAGCCCGGCGCTGGAAGTGGTGCCGCGCACCGTGATTATCGCCGGCAAGGCAGCACCGGGCTACGCCATGGCCAAGCTGATTATCAAGCTGGCCAACGACGTGGCCGACATCGTCAACAACGATCCGGCCACGCGCGGTTACCTGAAAGTGGCCTTCCTGCCCAATTACGACGTATCCAGCGCGAGCGAAATCATCCCCGCCGCCGATCTGTCAGAACAAATCTCCACCGCCGGCACCGAAGCCTCCGGTACCGGCAACATGAAGCTGGCGCTCAATGGCGCGCTGACCATCGGCACGCTGGACGGGGCGAATATTGAAATCATGGAGGAAGTGGGGCGCGACAATATTTTCATCTTCGGCCTCACTGCGGAGGAGGTCGCCAGGGCGAAAAGTTCGGGCTACAACCCGTGGGAACATTACCATGGCAACGAGGAACTGAAGTATGCGCTCGACATGATCGCCTCGGGCTATTTCTCGCCCGGCCAGCCCGACCGCTTCCAGCCGATTGTGCACACCCTGACCAGGGAAGGCGACCATTACCTGCTGCTGGCCGATTATGCGGCCTATATCGCCGCACAGGATGAAGTGGATGCGCTCTACCGCCATCCCGCGCAATGGACGCGACGCGCCATCCTCAACGTGGCGGGCATGGGCAAATTTTCCAGCGACCGTACCATCGCCGAATATGCGGAAAAAATATGGGACGCAAAACCCGTGCTTTAACGTGAAATCCGCACAGCGAGCCTGCGCCCCTCTTTTCTGTTAAAAGAGATAGCCAGAGCACTCGTTGCCATCCGGTCACAACAGGTTTAATGTAATCTGATTACGCTAACTTACTTACTCTAAAACCAGTTTCGGGGATCAAAATGTCACAAGGCACAACAGTCACGCTTGACGGCAACGAAGCTGCCGCCTATATCGCGCACCTCACCAACGAAGTCATCGCCATCTACCCGATCACCCCCTCCTCGCCGATGGGCGAATATTCCGATGCCTGGAGCGCAATGGGGCAAAAAAATCTGTGGGGCACCGTGCCCGAGGTGATCGAACTGCAGAGCGAAGCCGGCGCCGCGGGCACCATCCACGGCGCCTTGCAGACCGGCGCGCTGGCGACCACCTTCACCGCCTCGCAGGGCCTGCTGCTGATGATCCCCAATATGTACAAGATCGCCGGGGAACTCACGCCCTTCGTCATGCACGTCGCGGCGCGCTCGCTGGCGGCGCAGGGGCTGTCCATTTTCGGCGATCACAGCGACGTGATGGCGGCGCGCGCCACCGGCTTCGCCTTCCTGAGTTCCAATTCGGTGCAGGAAGCGCAGGACATGGCGCTGATCGCACAGGCCGCCACGCTGGAAGCGCGCGTGCCTATCCTGCATTTCTTCGACGGCTTCCGCACCTCGCACGAGGTGGCAAAAATCGAGCAGGTGCCGCTTGAAACCGTGCGCGAGATGATTTCCGACGAGCTGGTGAGGGCCCATCGCGCCCGCGCGCTCTCGCCTGAGCACCCGGTGGTGCGCGGCACTTCGCAGAATCCGGACGTGTATTTCCAGGCGCGCGAAACGGTCAACCCCTATTACGACCTCATGCCCGGCATCGTGCAGTACGAAATGGACCGGTTCGCCCAGCTCACCGGGCGCCAGTACAAGCTGTTTGAATATACCGGCGCGCCGGACGCGGAGCGGATCATCATTCTCATGGGTTCCGGCGCCGAAGCCGTGGAAGAAACCGTGCAGCACCTCACCGCGCGCGGCGAGAAGGTCGGCATGGTCAAGGTGCGCCTGTACCGCCCGCTCGACCCTTCGCGCCTGATCGACGTGCTGCCCGCCAGCGTCAGGAAAATCGCCGTGCTCGACCGTTGCAAGGAACCCGGCGCGGATGGCGAACCGCTTTACAAGGATGTCATCACCGCGCTGGTGGAGCATGGCGACGATGACGGCCACTTCACCACCCTGCCGCGCGTGGTGGGTGGGCGCTACGGCCTGTCTTCCAAGGAATTCACGCCGGGCATGATCAAGGGCATTTTCGACGAGCTGTGCAAGGACAAGCCCAAGAACCATTTCACCGTCGGCATCATCGACGACATCACCCACACCAGCCTGCCGTGGGATGCGAATTATCGCGTCGATGCCGCCCAGGGCGTGATGCGCTGCATGTTCTACGGGCTGGGCAGCGACGGCACGGTGTCGGCCAACAAGAACACCATCAAGATCATGGGCGAGGAAACCGAGCTCTACGGCCAGGGCTATTTTGTCTACGATTCGAAAAAAGCCGGCGCGATGACCACCTCGCACCTGCGTTTTTCTCCCCAACCGATTCACTCCAGCTACCTGATTGGCGTCAATGAAGCCAATTTCGTCGCCTGCCACCAGCCGGTGTTTCTGGAGCGCATCGAGATGCTGGAGAACGCCGCCGAGGGCGCGGTCTTTCTACTCAACTCGCCCACCGCAGCGGACAAGGTATGGAGCACCCTGCCGCGCAAGATGCAGCAGCAGATCATCCAGAAGAAATTGCAGTTTTACACCATCGACGCCTACGCCGTGGCCCGCGCCACCGGCATGGGCACGCGCATCAACACCATCATGCAGGCCTGCTTCTTCGCCATTTCCGGCGTGCTGCCGCAGGACGTGGCGATAGAAAAAATCAAGATCGCGGCGGATAAAACCTATGGCAAAAAAGGCCGCGCCATTGTCGAAGCCAACTGGAAGGCCATTGACGAAACCGTGGCCAACCTGCACCAGGTCCAGGTGCCAGACGAGGCCAGCAGCAGCTTCGAAATGGAAGACCACATCCCGGCCAACGCCCCCGAATTCGTGCGCCGCGTGAGCGGAGAAATCATGCTCGGCCGCGGCGACCTGATCCCGGTATCCCTCATGCCCGCCGACGGCACCTGGCCGACCGGCACCGCGCACTTCGACAAGCGCAACCTGGCGCAGGAAATCCCGGTGTGGGACGCCGAGCTGTGCATCTACTGCGGCAAGTGCCCCTTCGTCTGCCCGCATACCGCGATCCGCTCCAAGGTCTTCCCGGCTGATCTGACCAAGGATTCTCCACCCACCTTCAAGCACATCCAGATCAAAGGCAAGGAATTCGAGGAAGGCATGCACGTCAGTTATCAGGTCGCACCGGAAGATTGCACCGGCTGCGGGCTGTGCGTGGACATCTGCCCGGCCGTGAGCAAGGTCGACGGCCACAAGGCGCTGGAAATGCGCCCGCAGGCGCCATTGCGCATGCAGGAACGGGAGAACTTCGAGTTCTTCCTGAAGCTGCCCGAGTTCGACCGCACCAAGCTGCGCACCTCCACCATCAAGGGCGCCATGGTGATGCAGCCGCTGTTCGAGTTCCCCACTGCCTGCGTCGGCTGCGGCGAAACACCCTACATCCGCCTCGCTACCCAGCTGTTCGGGGACAGAATGGTGGTCGCCAACGCCACCGGCTGCTCCTCCATCTACGGCGGCAACCTGCCCACCACGCCCTACAGCAAGAACTCCGAGGGGCGCGGCCCGGCATGGAACAACTCGCTGTTCGAAGACAATGCCGAGTTCGGCCTGGGTTTCCGCGTCACCATCGACAAGCATGCCGAATATGCGCGTGAGCTGCTGGAAAAAATGCAGGATTCGATCGGCGCGGAACTCGTCAGCGCCATCATCGCCGCGGACCAGTCCGGCGAGGCCGGCATCCAGCAGCAGCGCGAGCGCGTGGCGCAGCTCATGGCCAAACTCAAGGAAATCGATTCCGCCGACGCGCGCAACCTCGCCAGCGTGGCGGAAAACCTGGTGAAGAAAAGCGTGTGGATCATCGGTGGTGACGGCTGGGCCTACGACATCGGCTTTGGCGGCGTGGATCACGTGCTCGCCTCGGGCCGCAACGTCAACATCCTGGTGCTCGACACCGAGGTGTATTCCAACACCGGCGGGCAAGCCAGCAAGGCCACGCCGCACGGCGCCACCGCCAAGTTCGCGGCCAACGGCAAGCCCACCGGGAAGAAGGATCTGGCCCAGATCGCCATGAGTTACGGCCATGTGTATGTCGCCCACGTCGCCTATGGCGCCAAGGACATCCACACCCTGAAAACCTTCCTCGAAGCGGAATCCTTCGACGGCCCCTCGCTGATCATCGCCTACAGCCCGTGCGGCGAGCACGGCTACGACATGGGCCAGCAGCACCAGCAGCAGGAGCTGGCTGTTGCTTCCGGCCACTGGCCGCTGTTCCGCTACGACCCGAGGCGCGAGGACGAAGGCAAGAACCCGCTGGTGCTGGATTCGAACAAGCCGTCCGTTCCTTTCCTCGATCTGATCAAGAGCGAATCGCGCTTCCGCGGCTTGCTGAAACAGGTTGAAGAGAAGGGCGAAGGTATAATGGACGCTTATCAGACAGAGATCGAGCAACGTTTCAAGCTATACCAGCACATGGCCGATGAAGGCTTCAACCCGAAAGACCCCAATGCGGCAGCAAAGGCCAAGGACAATGATTGAAGAGCGCCTGATCGAGATCGAAAGCAAAATCAGCTATCAGGAAGACACTATTCAGGAATTGAACAAGGCCGTTTATCAACAGCAGAAGCAGATAGACCGGCTGGAAGCGATTTGCTCGTCGCTGATCAATAACGTCCGTGACATCTCGGATGCCATGGCCGAGAACAGTGTCGCAAACGAAAAGCCGCCGCACTATTAGTGAAACAACTGGAAAAAAGGTCATCAATGGCTGGCATGCCGGCCAGCCATCTTCCGCTTAAACCCCCTTTATCTAAAAAAAACTGACTTGGAAAATACGATTTAATGGCCCAATACGTAATGTCGATGCTCCGCGTGAGCAAGGTCGTGCCGCCCAAGCGGCAGATCATCAAGGATATTTCCCTCAGCTTTTTCCCCGGCGCCAAGATCGGCCTGCTCGGCCTCAACGGCTCGGGCAAATCCACCGTGCTGCGCATCATGGCCGGCGAGGACAAGGAATACGAAGGCGAGGTGCAGCACCAGCCCAACATCTCCATCGGCTACCTGCCGCAGGAGCCGCAACTCGACCCGGCCAGGACCGTGCGCGAGGAAGTCGAGGCCGCGCTGGGTGAAGTGATGCAAGCCAGGCAGAAGCTGGAGGAAATCTATGCCGCCTATGCCGAGCCGGACGCCGATTTCGACAAGCTGGCCGAGGAACAGGCGAGGTATGAGGCGATCCTCGCCACTTCCGGCAACGATACCGAAACCCAGATGGAAATTGCTGCCGATGCCTTGCGCCTGCCGCCATGGGACGCCAGCATCGAGCATCTGTCCGGCGGCGAGAAGCGGCGCGTGGCGCTGTGCAAGCTACTGCTTTCCAAGCCGGACATGCTGCTCCTGGACGAGCCCACCAACCACCTCGATGCCGAATCAGTGGACTGGCTGGAACAGTTTCTCACCCGTTTCCCCGGCACCGTGGTAGCGGTCACACATGATCGCTACTTCCTCGACAATGCCGCCGAATGGATCCTGGAACTCGACCGCGGCCACGGCATCCCGTGGAAGGGCAACTACTCGAGCTGGCTGGAACAGAAGGAAGCACGCCTGGAGCAGGAAAACAAGCAAATCGACGCCCACATGAAAGCCATGAAGCAGGAGCTGGAATGGGTGCGGCAGAATCCCAAGGCGCGCCAGGCGAAGTCCAAGGCACGTCTGGCCCGCTTCGACGAACTCTCCAACTACGAATACCAGCAGCGCAACGAAACCCAGGAAATCTTCATCCCCGTGGCAGACCGTCTGGGCGACAACGTGATCGAATTCGACGGCGTTTCCAAAGCCTACGGCGATCGTTTGCTGCTCGACAATCTGAGCTTCTCGATACCGCCCGGCGCCATCGTCGGCATCATCGGCCCGAACGGCGCCGGCAAATCCACCCTGTTCCGCATGATCACTGGCAAGGAGCAGCCGGATTCCGGCGCGGTCAAGATCGGCCCGACCGTAAAACTGGCCTACGTGGACCAGAGCCGCGATGCGCTGGTTAGCAAGAATACCGTATTCGAGGAAATCTCCGGCGGCGCCGACATCCTCACGGTGGGCAAATACGAAACCCCGTCGCGCGCCTACATCGGCCGCTTCAACTTCAAGGGCGGCGACCAGCAGAAGATCGTCGGCAACCTCTCCGGCGGCGAGCGCGGCCGCCTGCACCTGGCCAAAACCCTGATCGCCGGCGGCAACGTCCTGCTGCTCGACGAACCCTCCAACGACCTCGATGTGGAAACCCTGCGTGCCCTTGAAGACGCCCTGCTGGAGTTCGCCGGTTGCGTGCTGGTAATCTCCCACGACCGCTGGTTCCTCGACCGTATCGCCACCCACATCCTGGCAGCGGAAGGCGAGTCGCAGTGGACTTTCTTCAATGGCAACTACCAGGAATACGAGGCGGACAAGCGGAAACGACTGGGCGAGGAAGGCGCCAAGCCAAAGCGCATCCGCTACAAGCCGATCAGCCGCTAGTTGGAGAGGTGATGCCGACCCGCTTGATCAAACGCATAATCTGGGCGGTCGTTACCCTGATCATTGCGCTGGGGCTGGCGGGAACGCTGGGAATGCACTTCGCCGCAAAATCTCTCAAGGACAAAGTGACGCAAGCGCTGGGGCCGGAAAGCGAGGTGGGTGAAATCATTCTTGGCTGGTCCGCCATCGAGATTCGCAATATTCGTATCCGCGCACCTCAAGGCTGGCCATCCCAGGATACGCTGCGTGCTGAAAAAATCGTCATCAAGCCCGATCTGCGCGGATTGCTCTCCGCACAGGTGAAGCTACAGCGTATTACAGTGGAGGGAGGCTACCTCTCCATTCTCCGCTCACGCGAGGGAAATGTCCGGCTCCTGCCCAGCCTGCTCGATAAACCGGTGGAGAATTCCGAAAATCAGGCTCCGGCCATGCCGGTCAACATTGGCCTGGTTGAACTGAATTCATCCATGATTGAATTCTTCGATGCATCCATCCGCAAAACGCCGCACAAACTGCGTCTGGAGCAAATGCATGCACGCGTCGAAGACCTCCAGTTCCCTGCACTTGATCAGAAGACCAAAATCCAGCTGGATAGCGTGGTCAAGGGCAAACGCTCGGACGGAAGACTTGAACTCCGGGGATGGATGAGGCTGGACAACAGGGACTCGGAAATCAGCACCCGGCTTGAAAACGTGGATCTGGTCGCATTTCAGCCCTATCTCGTCAAAGCCTCTGAGACCAGCGTGCGCAAAGGCTTGCTGGACCTTGATCTGGAATCAACCATACGCGACAACCGCCTGTACGCACCAGGCACGATTACACTCTCCGAACTTGAGCTCGCTTCCAGCAGCAGCCCTTTCGGCACTTTCATGGGTGTACCACGTCAGGCTATCGTTGCCGCACTCAAGAACCAGAAAGGCAAGATCACAGTACAGTTCACTCTCGAGGGAAACATTAAAGATCCTCGTTTCTCACTCAACGAAAGTTTCACCCAGCGCACCGGCACAGCCATTGCCGAAAGCCTTGGCATCAGCATAGAGGGTCTCGCCAGCGGCGTTGGCGGCACCACCCACGGCATCGGCAGTGCTCTTGGCCGCCTGTTCAACAATTGAATACACAAGACCAAATTAATAGTTGACCGATTTCATAAACTATTATTTAATTGCGACAAGCAAACGAATTCTGTGGAGAAATAATGTCTGTTGAAATTTTACAAGCAATTGCTGCTGGCGATGTGAACAAAACCCTGGCCCTGCTGCGTAGCGGAGCCGATTGCGAGACCCGCGACGAGGCAGGAGCGACCCTGCTGATACAGGCGGCTGCCGCTGGCAACATTGCTCTGGTAAGGGCATTGATTGAAGCCGGAGCAGACGTCAACGCAAAAGACGAACTGGGCTGGACTGCCTTGATGAAGTCCTGTTTCAACGATGACGTTGATCATGGCTTTCCGGAAATCGCCCAGGCCCTGATTGACGCAGGCGCCGACGTCGAGGCCCAGATCGTTTACGGCACCCGCCCCCTGATGCTGGCAGCGGGTCGCGGCGAAGCGGGTGTGGTAGATGTCCTGCTCAAGGCGGGCGCGGATGTGCTGGCTACCAATGAGGGCGGACGAACCGCACTGATGATGGTGAAGGAAAAGTTCTACGTGGAAGTCATCAATCAGCTACATGAAGCCGAAATGGAGATCAAGGGCGAAGGGCCCAGTTGCGGTACCAAACACCCTCCCGGTGCCAATGTGGTTACCTTCCTCAAACCACCTGGTCACTAATCCTTGCCGTATTTGATGCGGAGCCGCTTCACTTCCTCGTTGTAGCGGCTCTGGTAATGGTTCGATCTCAGATTGGGATCAGCGGAATCGTGAAGTTTCTGGTTAGGGCAGGCTTCGACCTCCCTGACCATCAATTCCACCAGGGATTTCAACGCATGGCAGGCAGATTCGCGCTGCACAACAATATCAACCAGCTGATCAATGGTATTGTCGAGTTCCGCAATTTGCTGTTCAGACTCTTCCTTGTCAGCCTGAAGCCGAACCAGCTGGGCTCTCAGTTCATGCACCATACGGCGGTAATCCTCGATGGATTCCGCCACACCGTACATGCCAGAAATATCGGAAGATCTGACCATGAACGCCTTTCGACTTGGTTGCTGCGGGCTATAGGGTCTTGTATATTAGCATCAAATTTTGCTCTGGCGCGCAAGCGAAACCTCATGAATCCGGCATTTCTCCTCCTTGCAGCTCTGCTGCTTCCTGTATCACCCGCCATGGCAGGTAACTGGCACGCTCTGCAAAATACTTCTCAAGAATTACTTGAAGCAGGTGAGCCCCAGCTTGAGACCAGCGCAGATAACGCACAAGACAAATCCAGGAAGAAGGACAAGAAGCTGAAAGTCTGGAGCAAAATCACGTTTTCCCGCCCGGAGCAGGCAAGGCCCGGCGATTTTTATTACGCCTCTGCCAAATCTCTTTTGGCCATCAATTGCATCCAGCGCACACACCGGTTGTTGCAGAAAATCTATTACGCCGCAGATGGGCAGGAAATAAAATCCGTGTATTACGGTGAAGATGAAAAAATCAAATTCACCGTCCCTGACTCGGCCGAAGAGCGGGTTTTGAACTTTTCCTGCGCATTCAAAGTTGCAAAAGCAGAAAACCAGCCCCCCAGACGCGCACAGACAAAACCCGCCGAACCTAAAGAAAAATCCCCCATCACCAGCAAAGCAGCACAGAAACCTGAGGTCAAGGCTGCCTCAAACAGCAAGTCCTCCACCCCAACAATACCCCCCGCAAGCAAGCCCAAGGATAGTGCTGCAGAAAAGCAAAAGCGATGAGCACTGCTACTGGGCAGAACGTATACGCTGTGGTGGAATTTTATGTACCGCCCAATTTGCTATTGCCCACGACCAGAAATCCGCCAAATCCGCACTTGCCAAACCAAGCGGAGGACTCTGCCCGAGAAACTCCAGAACCCTGAACAACTGGGCTACAGGCTCCCGTGAATTCAGGGCTGGCGCCAGAGTCTGCTTGCTCAGCTTTTCCCCTTGCGCATTCACAGCTACCGGCAGATGAAGATAAGAAGGGATTGAAAGCTGGAGCAAATGCTGCAAATAAATTTGCCGCGGCGTGGATTCAAGAATGTCCGCTCCGCGCACAACATGGGTAATGCCTTGCTCCGCATCATCCACCACCACCGCCAACTGGTAAGCGAACAAACCATCCGCCCGGAGCAAAACAAAGTCACCCACATCTGTTTCCAGGTGCTGCCCATAATCGCCCAATAAACGGTCACAAAAGTGGATGGGTTTATTGTCCGTTACCAGGCGCAAGGCATGAATTGCCTTCCCGTCGCGCATGCCATGCCGGCAGCGGCCCGGGTAAACCAGCCCGGATGACGGCCCGGGAGCAGAATCAGCAATTTCTCGCCTCGAACAATTGCAGGGATACAATGCTCCCTGTTGCTGCAAATTTTCCAGGGCAGCACGGTATGCCTCCCCACGCCGGCTTTGATACATCACCTCCCCGTCCCAGAACAAACCAAACGCCTCCAGCATTCGCAATATGTCGTCCGCAGCTCCTGCCACCACCCGTGGTGGATCCAAATCTTCCATTCGTACGAGCCACGCTCCCTGACAGGAACGGGCATCAAGGAAGCTGCCGACGGCCGCCACCAGCGAGCCGAAATGCAAGACCCCCGTTGGCGAGGGAGCGAAGCGGCCACGGTAATGGGAAATTTTTGTGCTCACAGGAGGGATTTTGCACCAGAAGAACATCGCAGACAAAATTTGCGCATTGAGACCTATCATCAAAATCGGCTAACATACGCAACCAGCAGGCAATGAACAAGGAAGCCCAATGCAACACAAATCCGCCACAACAGCCGCACCAATCAACGACATCATCACCAAACGATGGAGTTGCCGGGCATTCGATGCGGCAAAGCCCGTCAGCCAGGATCAGGTCATCTCGCTGCTTGAAGCCGCACGCTGGGCACCTTCATGCTTTGGCGACGAGCCTTGGCGCTTTATTGTATGGAACCGGAACCGTGATGCCACCGCATGGCAGAAAGCGTTCGATTGCCTGGTGGAATGGAACCAGAACTGGGTCAAGAATGCCCCTGTACTGCTCCTTGTAACGGCCAACAGTCTTTTTCGCAAGAATGGCAAGCCAAATGGATGGGGTCAGTATGATACGGGTGCCGCAGCCGAAAACTTGTGTCTGCAGGCTGTCTCATTGGGCCTGATGGCTCATCAAATGGGCGGCTTTGATGCAGACAAGATTCGGCATGAATTTGATATTCCAGAGCAGTTCACCTGTATGGCCATGATCGCCGTCGGTTATCAGGGCGAGGAAACCGTCCTAAACGATGAACTCAAGGAGCTGGAACTCGCACCTCGCGAGCGCACGCCACTTGGTGAACATTTCTTTGAAGGTGCGTGGGGCGCGCCAATCCGGACGAAATAGCATCATCCAGCCCTTTTCATTCAAGTTGGAAACGTGCTTAAATAATCAAAATGCCCCACGAGGAGAATAATAATGGCCGATTCCACATATACATCTGAAATTGAAAAGAATTTTCCACGAATTGTGGAAAAGATCATCATGCTTTGGGGACACGAGAGTGTTGCCGCATTCCTGAGCCATTTATTGATTGACGATCGCGGCGACCGACAAGGATTTAACGGCGAGATCATGGCTGAAATCATGTTCCTCAATAACCTGTACGAGGACATGCAAAGAGACAAAACCCCTCAAACAGGTCAAGCCATCTGGGAAAATCCACTCATCAAGAACCTGAACAACTAGGAATTTTACCGCCTAAGGATTTTTTTCAGTCAAAATCAATCTTCTGGGCGCAATTTTACCCTCATCGGTTATTTCCCCCAAGCCCAGGAAAACATGCCCGGGCCCATATAAACTAACAGGTCCTTTTTCAGATTGCCCTGCCTGCCATACCTGCTGACCCTGCTGAATATAGTAAGCGCTTTCGCTATCCAGCGTTACTTTCGGTAGCCCTTCAAGCAAGCAATCACAGGGAAGCAGCGTTGCATCACGCTGTTCTGGCGTCATCAACTCCAACTGCGACAGGCTGAACGCATCGGACAAAGTGAATTTCCCTGTTTCAATGCGCCGCAATGCAATCATATGCGCACCGCACCCCAGAGCCGCACCGATATCTTCACCCAGCACACGAATGTACGTTCCCTTGCTGCAATGCACAGTAACATTCAACTCATCGCCGGAAAAGGCATCAAGAGTCAAGCTGTAGATCATCACATCACGTGGCTCACGATGGATTTCAATACCGGCCCTGGCATAGGTGTAAAGTGCCTTGCCCTGGTGTTTCAGTGCTGAGTGCATAGGGGGCATTTGTTTGATGGGGCCAACGAAAGTTTTCAGTACCATCTCCACATCATTGCGAGAAGCGGTAACCGGTTGCTGGCTGAGAATTTCTCCTTCGCTATCGCCAGTATTTGTGGTGGCTCCAAGTCTGAATCGTGCCTGGTAGCGCTTGTTGGCATCGAGAAGGTAGTGGGAGAATTTGGTTGCCTCTCCAAAACACACGGGCAGGAGGCCCGTTGCTATTGGATCAAGGTTGCCGGTATGGCCAGCCTTCTCGGCTTGAAAAAGCCTCTTGACCTGCTGCAGCGCGGTGTTGGAGCTAATGCCATGCGCCTTGTCAAGCAGCAGTACACCACTGACCGCCCGCTTGATGCGCTTGAACTGCACTAGTTATCTTCCTGCGACGGCTTGTCGCCCTCCAGTGCCACCGCTTCTTCTATCAGATGTGACAACTGGACCCCGCGCTCTACCGAGCTATCGAAGACAAAATGCAATTGCGGCATGATCCGAAGACGCATGCGATGAGCAAGCTGACTACGCAAATAGCCCGCTGCCCGATTCAAGCCCGCAAGCGTCTCATCAAGCGAATGCCCCTGGCTCAACAAAGTAAAGTAAACCTTGGCATGCGAGTAGTCAGGCGTAACCTCAACATCCGTCAAGGTCACCATGCCAACGCGCGGATCCTTGACCTCAAGCTGTATCAGTTCAGCCAGTTCGCGCTGAATCTGCTCGGCCACCCGGCGCGGGCGTGAATGGTCTTTAGGCATAAGTATTGGCTCCCAAATTAGCTTACAGGGTACGCGCCACTTCTACCATTTCGTAGACTTCAAGCTGGTCCCCGACTTCAATATCATTGAAGTTCTTCAGGGACAGGCCGCATTCGTATCCAGACTTGACTTCCTTGACATCGTCCTTGAAACGTTTCAGGGAATCAAGTTCGCCCGTATGCACCACAACGTTGCTGCGCAGTACGCGTACCGTGGCGCCACGTTTCACGACTCCATCGAGCACATAGCAACCCGCAACCGTACCAATTTTGGTGATGCGGAAGACATTGCGCACTTCAACCAGACCTATGACATTTTCCTTGCGCTCTGGCGGCAACATACCAGAAAGAGCAGCCTTAATCTCATCCACAGCCTCGTAAATGATGTTGTAGTAATGCACGTCCACACCAGAAGACTGGATCAGCTTTCTGGCCACAGAATCGGCACGGCTATTGAAACCAATCACTACCGCCTTGGAAGCAATCGCCAGGTTAATATCCGATTCCGTGATCGCACCCACGCCACTATGAATTACGTTAACCTTGACCTCGGTCGTGGACAGCTTTTGCAACGAATGAATCAGTGCCTCATAAGACCCCTGAACGTCGGCCTTGATGATGAGAGGCAGCGTTTTGACTTCGCCTTCACCAATTTGATCAAACATGTTTTCAAGCTTGGCTGCTTGCTGTTTGGCAAGTTTTACATCACGGAACTTGCCTTGACGGAACAGGGCAATTTCACGAGCCTTTCGTTCGTCCGTAATAACATTGGCTTCCTCGCCGGCCATCGGAACTTCCGATAGGCCCTGAATTTCAACCGGAATAGAAGGGCCAGCTTCCTTCACCGGAACGCCATTCTCATCCAGCATTGCTCTTACACGACCAAATACCGCACCCGCAAGCAACATATCACCCTGGCGTAGCGTTCCACTTTGCACAATGATCGTAGCCACTGGACCGCGCCCCTTGTCCAGGCGGGCATCAATGACCAGACCCTTGGCTGGCGATGTACGGGATGCTTTTAGTTCCAGCACTTCAGACTGCAAAGCCACACCTTCAAGAAGTGCATCCACGCCTTGACCCGTTTTTGCCGAAACCTCAACAAACATGGCATCACCGCCCCAATCTTCAGGAACCACACCCTGTGAACTCAATTCCTGCTTGATTCTCTCCGGATTAGCCTCAGGTTTGTCAATCTTGTTGACTGCCACCACAATCGGCACGCCCGCAGCCTTGGCGTGATGAATCGCCTCAATCGTTTGCGGCATCACCCCGTCATCGGCAGCAACGACCAGAATAACCACGTCAGTTGCCTTGGCACCACGAGCACGCAATGCTGTAAAGGCCTCATGACCTGGAGTATCAAGGAAGGTCACCATGCCACTTGGAGTTTCAACATGGTAAGCGCCAATATGCTGAGTAATGCCACCCGCCTCTCCATGAGCAACGCGAGTACGGCGAATATAGTCCAGCAAGGATGTTTTACCATGGTCAACGTGGCCCATCACCGTGACAACGGGTGCGCGTGGCTCAAGGACGACCTCGTGATGCTCGTTTGATTCTTCAAGGAAAGCCTCAGGATTATCCAATGCGGCTGGTTTGGCGACATGGCCCATTTCCTCGACAACGATCATCGCTGTGTCTTGATCAATCACCTGGTTAATAGTGACCATCATTCCCATCTTCATCATGGTTTTGATGACTTCTGCTGCTTTGACTGCCATTTTCTGTGCTAGTGCAGCAACAGTGATAGTCTCAGGCACAAGAACTTCATGCACAATGCGCTCGGTCGGCATCTCGAAAGCATGCTGGGCATCTGATTGCTGACGATGTGCCTTATCCTTGCGACCACCGCGCCAACTGCCAGCACTACCAGTATCCCCTCGCACTCTGAGACCACGCTTCTTATTCTTGTCATCAGACCAAGTAGTCTCTTTCTGCTTTTTAACACCTTTTTTCTCGGCTTTGGCAGCTTTCTCTTCTGGCGTAACAGCAGGTTTATGTAAAGTTCCTTCGCTCAGAGCCGCCTGTGCGGCCTGCGCAGCCACAGCAGTTGCCGCTTTAGCCGCGGCATCATCAGCCACACGCTTTTGCTCGCGCTCTTGCTTTTCACGCAATTCAGCGCTTTGACGCGCAAACAATGCAGCCTGGCGACGAGCCTCTTCCTCACGTTTGGCTATTTGTGCCGCATCCAGAATCGGCGCACGTATTGTCCGCGGCTGGGAAGCTTCCTTAACCTGGGGGGCTTCTTCAGATGGAGCGGCTTCCGCAGTTAGTGGCGCAACCTCCGGCAACAGGGTAACTTCAGCCTCAGGCAAACTGACCACCTCCGGCACCTCTGCGATCTCTTGCACCTGATCAGCCTCAAAAACAGGCAACAAATGAGTTTCTTCCGCTGCTGTAACCTGAGTCTCGGCCTGATCATCCAAAATTTTGGGCACTTCCATGGTCTCGGGCGCAGCTTCGTCAACAGCATCACGCTTAACAAAAACACGCTTCTTCTTAACCTCGACTTGAATCGTTCTAGCCTTGCCCGAACTATCGGATTTCTTGATCTCCGTCGTTTCCCGCCGCGTCAATGTAATCTTGCTCTTGGATTCCTTTGCACCATGCGAACGACGCAAATATTCGAGCAATTGAGATTTGTCCTGCTCAGTCAACAAATCTTCACTGGCGTACTTGTTAACACCAGCGGAGCGCAATTGATCAAGCAATGTTGCAGCAGGCAAACCCAATTCAGTAGCGAATTGCGTAACATTAATTTGTGCCATTTTCAGGCCTCCTGTTCTTATATTTTATGCAAACCACGGGGCGCGGGCGGTCATAATCAATTGTTTGGCACGTTCATCATCCATACCGGTAATCTCAACCAGATCATCCACAGCGAGATCAGCAAGATCCTCCAGCGTTATAACCCCCTGGCTCGCCAATACCCCTGCGGTTTCATTATCCATCCCCTCCATCTTGAGAAGGCTTTCAGCGGCATTTTCGAGTTTTTCTTCACTAACAATCGCTTCAGTCAGCAACGCATTTCGTGCACGACTGCGAAGTTCATTAACGGTGCCCTCATCCAAAGCCTCAATTTCAAGCATCTCGGCCAAGGGAACATAAGCCACCTCTTCTAAGGTGTTAAAGCCTTCCTGAATCAGGATATCAGCGACTTCCTCATCAACATCCAACTTCAACATGAAGATCTGCCGGATAGATGAATATTCCTCTTCGCTCTTCTGCTCAGCCTCTTCTACCGTCATGATGTTCAGATTCCAGCCGGTCAGTTCCGAAGCCAAACGTACATTTTGGCCACTACGGCCAATCGCCATTGCCAGTTGTTCTTCTTCAACGACCACATCCATATGATGCTTATCTTCATCGACAACAATACTGCTGACTTCGGCTGGAGCCAGAGCCCCAATAACAAATTGTGCAGGATCTGGAGACCACAATATGATATCGACACGCTCTCCGCCAAGCTCACCGGTTACAGCCTGAACACGCGAACCCCTCATGCCGACGCAAGTACCGATGGGATCAATTCGTTGATCATTTGATTTAACGGCAATTTTTGCCCGCATACCAGGATCACGCGCTGCAGCACGAATCTCCAGTAAGCCTTCTTCAATTTCAGGAACCTCAAGCTCAAATAGCTTGACAATAAATTCAGGCACGACTCTTGACAAAATTAACTGCGGACCTCGACTACCACGCTCAATACGTAATAGATATGCACGTACACGATCTCCAATCCGCAAATTTTCCTTTGGAATCATCTGATCCCGTGGCAAAAAGGCCTCAAGCCGACCTGATTCGATAATTGCACTGCCACGTTCCATCCGCTTGATAACACCAGTAACCAGGTGCTCTTTACGAGCAAGAAAATCGTTCAATATCTGTTCACGCTCGGCTTCACGGATTTTCTGCAAAATAACTTGTTTTGCAGCTTGCGCTCCAATTCTGCCAAATTCAACGGGTTCAAGTGCCTGCTCAATAAAATCACCTAATTGAGCATCAGATTTCTGCTTTACTGCATCTTCGACTGAAATCTGGCTCTCTGCAAACTCCACTGAGTCGTCAGCAATCACCTCCCAACGGCGAAAAGTCTCGTATTCACCCGAAGATCTATCGATAGAAACACGAACATCAACATCACCATGAAAACGCTTTTTTGTAGCAGAAGCCAGCGCGAGTTCTAGTGCATCAAAAACCACTTCCTTATCGACATTTTTCTCACGGGCCAATGCGTCAACCACCAGCAACACTTCACGACTCATACAACCTCCGATTTATCATTCGGCCAAATCTATCAAAATTTGTTATATTTTCAAATAAATCAGAATTTAGGCACCAATCTCGCTTTATCTATATTCTCAAAATCGAATTGCATCACATTTCCATCAACTTCAATTTTCAGATTTTCATTCTCGACACCTTTGAGAATACCCTCAAATTTTTTCCGGCCATGTATCGGAATGCGCAACTTCAACGATGCAGTTTCCCCTTCAAAACGTATAAAATCTGCCAACTTTTTTAAAGGCCGATCCAATCCTGGAGATGAAACCTCGAGCCGGTCATATTCAAAATCCATTTCTACAGCAAGTAATCTTGAAATATGATTACTAACTAAAGCACAGTCATCAATATTTATTCCGTCTGGCTTATCAATAAACAAACGCAGTAATTTCCCACGATTACCAATTTCCAGATCAACCATCTCGTAACCAAGTCCACTCAGCGTAGATTCAAGCAATGAATATAGTTCCATAACCTCACCACAAATAAAAAATGGGCCCCGTGGCCCACCTTTATTTTTTATATTATAGCAAAAAAGCAACAACTTCTGGCAAATCAAAAAAAAACCCTCTGCCAATTGGAGCAGAGGGTTCTTTATAAGGAGCTTGGCGGTGACCTACTTTCACATGCGAGGTGCACACTATCATCGGCGCTAAGTCGTTTCACGGTCCTGTTCGGAATGGGAAGGGGTGGTTCCAACTTGCTATGGCCGCCAAGCATAACTTGTAACTGCTAGCTATCAGCGATTAGCTGTCAGCTATCAGTATTAAAACGGAAGAAGTAATGGGTAAATAATTGTATTGGCTTTTCTGAATGCTCGCAGCTGATGGCTGAAAGCTATTATAGAAGCCGCTTAAGGTTATAGGATCAAGTCTCACGGGCAATTAGTATCGGTTAGCTTAACGCATTACTGCGCTTCCACACCCGACCTATCAACGTCCTGGTCTCGAACG
>JBAZID010000018.1 GCA_041651995.1 Sulfuricella sp.
CTTTTCCCTGCGGCAGGTTCACCTGTAGCGAGTCAAGATTCTGCATCGCCAGCGAGGACAGCATGAAGGTCGCCAGCAGGAAGAACATCACGTCGATCATCGGGATGATTTCGATGCGCCCCTTGCGGTACGCCCGGGGTTTACGCAGCTTCATGGGCGTTACCCTGGTCGAGGCGGATGTGGTCGATCAGGCGCGTGCCGAGGCGCTCCATTTCATCCATGGTCTGGGATTGCACGCGCGAGAAGTAATTGAAGCCGAACAGGGCAACCAGCGCGATCAGCAGACCGATGGCGGTTGCAATCAGCGCCTGGGCCACGCCGCCGGTCACCCCGGTGGGGTTCACGACCCCGCTGCCGCCGATGATCTTGAAGGCATCCATCATTCCGCCGATGGTGCCCATCAGCCCGAGCAGGGGCGCAGCGGTGACGATGGTTTCCAGCACCCACAGCCGGCGGGCCAGGGCGGTTTCGATCAGCTGGGCTTCGTCCGCCGCCCGCGATTCGGTCCACCAGGCGGGGTGGCGCCGGTTGGCAATCACCACCTCGAAAAAGCGCCTGAAATAATGGCGCTCATGCAGGCCGTAAAGCCGCTTCTCCAGCTCCTCCCAGGCAAAGCCGTAAGTCTCGGCCAGCCTGAGCAGGTCAAGCGGCAGGCGGGCGTAACGCCAGTAGATGAAGGCTTTCTCCAGCATGATGGCCAGGGCGATGACCGCCAGCAGCGATAGCGGCAGCATGATCATTCCGCCGAGCTGTATGGCGATCCAGGTTTCTTGCAGGTCTTGCATGGGTGTCTCCGAATTGGGGGGGGGCCGCTGCTGCTCGGGAAATTGACTATTGTACGGTGTTTGTTCCGGGCTTCACCCGGTCGTAAACAAGCTGGTAGGAGACCGCTTGTTTTTCCGGCAGGCTGACCGCCGTAATGATCATGAGCTGGCCGGTGCTGGCGTCGATCTGGTAGTTCTGAACCCGCCTTGAACCGCCGGGCATTGTGGATTCGACCACCAGCGCGGCGTTCTCCCAGCCCGCAATGCTCACCCGCTGCTGCAGGCCGCCGCTGGCGGAAACGCTGGCGCCGCGAAAATCGGTGAAAAGGCGCTGGCGCTGACCGTTCTCGTCGGTGATCAGCAGCATCGGATCCTCATGGCTGATGTCGAGTTTTTCCGCAGTGACCATCAGTGCTGACAGTTCCCCGGACGGCTTCTCGCCGCGCCCGCCCATGGCGTCCGGCGATCCGCGCCCCTGGCGTCCGCCACTCATGCCGCCACCCATGCCACCGCCACCCATGCCACCGCCACCCATGCCACCGCCACCCATGCCACCGCCACCCATGCCACCGCCACGTCCCCCTCCGCCCATGCCGGGTCCGCCGCCTTTGGCTTGTTGCAGCGTTTTCATGGCTTCCCTGATTTTTTCCTGCGGGTCATCGCTGGCCTTGGCGTTGAGCACCCACTGGCCGGAAAAATCCGGCCTGGATTGCGGGGCCGCGCCAAGCGTCATCGGGGCTGTAGTGGTGGAAGAGGCCAGCGACGGGCCTGCACCGGCGGCCAATGCCAGGCCGAGACAGAGCGCTGCCGCCGCGGCGCGTGCCGCCTCGTCGCCGAACAGCACCGCGCCGCCTTTCCTGATGGTCAGCTGGCCGAACCCGGCAGCGGCCAGTGAAATGGCCCAGACACGGATTCCACGGGCTTGAGTGGAAGTGTTCATGAAACTGCTCCTGTGTAGTGAGGTGAAATTCTGACAGGGGGATTGAGGGGGAGTACGTTGCGGCGTATTCATTCGACATGAATTTTCATGTCTTCATGAATGCGCCTCTTCAATTGGTGGAGAGTTTTACGGCATGTCCAGCGGCTGCTGGCGCGCCTGCAGCTCTTCCATCCGTTTGCGCTGCTCCGGCGTCAGCAGCAGGTAAACCTGGTGGCTGGCGCTGGCTTGCAGCTGCCCCATTCTTGCCATGGCCTGGGCGTTGGCGTCGGCGAGCGCCTTGGCTCTGGCTTCGCTGTATTCGTCTGACATGCCGAGCTGGCGCAGTTCCATCTGCGACTTGCGCATGGCCTTGGCCTGCTTGCGCATGGCGGGCGCCTGGGCCTGCATCAGGTCAAAAATCCTGTCGCGCTGGGCCTCGCTCAGCTTCAGGTCGCGCAGGAAAGGCGGCAGATGTTCCCCGCCGGGCATGCCGCGCTCGCCCATCATCTGCATCGGGCTGCCGCATCCCTCCGGGCCGCCCATCATGGGACGGGCGCCGGCGGCGAGGGGCAGGCCCAGCGCGACGCTGCTGGCGAGCATGAAATGGATCAGTGTGCGTTTGTTCATTTTGGACTCCTGGCTGAATTGGATCATTGGCAGGCCCTAGCCTGTTGCATGAAATTCTGACCGAAGCGTCCGTAAATCGGGGTTAGCGCCGTGTAAAGATGAGTAAAGGATTGAACGTCGAATATGGTGAGTCGAACCAACCCGACGCGATCCGGGTGGCGCGCTCAGGATCGCTCTCACACGTTGCCAGCCATGCATCGTGAAGCAACTCGATCAACGTCACCCAATCGCGGAAACCCCGGTCCTGCCAATGAGGGCTGATCGATGGCAAGTCGCAGTGTGACCGGTCACTGTACGGGTCGCGTTATTCATCATTGTTACCGGGCTTACGCTCAGCATCGGCCTGCTTGATCACCCTGTCGAAATCACTTTCAAATAGCCGGTCCTGCACGATGCGGTATTTTTCGAACTCGCTTTCTGCGTGGGCTTTGGCCATTTCAGAGGTCACCTTGCCGCCATCGCGCAAGACCTCACGGTCGGTGAACTCCAGAAAGGCATCCAGCCGTTTGGCCCAGTCTTCCATGGTCATCGGGATCTTGCGCTGGGCACGGTCTTCGGCCAGGTCGAGATATGCGTTGACGATGCGACCGAGGGATTCCAGCTCATCTTTATCGAGGTAGTTCTTGGCGACGGCCACGTCGGCCTTCAGTATCTTGCCGTCTGGCGCACGCTCCCATGAGGTTATGCCCATATGCGGCTTGTTGCTGTCGGCACGCTGCACGATCAATTCGGCCGCCGTGTGGCCGTGGATGGCGTAATGCAGCTTATTCTGCACCTTGGCGAAGAAGGCCTTGGTCGTCGGAGCATCCCGGTTGTAATCAACCGCCGTGGCGTAGATGTCGGTGATCTTCTGGTAGAACTTGCGCTCGGAAAGGCGAATCTCGCGGATTTCGGCCAGCAGGCGTTCGAAATAGTCCTCGCCCAGAAAGCTGCCGTTTTCCATGCGCTGCTTGTCCAGCACATAGCCTTTGATGGCGAACTCGCGCAGCACCCGGGTGGCCCATTGCCGGAACTGGGTAGCACGCACCGAGTTAACTCGGTAGCCTACCGAGATGATGGTGTCGAGGTTGTAGAACTGTGTCAGGTAGCTTTTTCCGTCGGCGGCAGTATTCCGGAATTTCCGGACAACTGAATCTTCGGCCAACTCTCCGCTGCCAAAGATGTTCTTCAGGTGCTCGCTGACCGTACGGACATCGACAGCAAAAAGCTCGGCCATCAGCTTCTGCGTCAGCCAGACGGTTTCGTCTTCGTAGCGGGCTTCGATGCTCTGCTCACCTGCCTGACCGGTAAAGATCAGAAACTCGGCAGTGCTGTTGTGGATCAGTTTTTTTTCGTCGCCGCTCATGGCGTAACTCCTCCGATGCATTTCGCCTTGATGAACCCAAAAACGGCCTAAATGGCTCAAAGCACAGGCCATGCAAGGCGGAAAGTATTTTATACGTTATTCGTGCCGCAGCGCTTCTATCGGGTCGAGCCGGGCTGCTCGCTGTGCCGGAAAATAGCCGAAAATCACCCCGATGGCGGCTGAAAAAAGGAAGGACAGCAGGTTGATGCCGGGGTTGAAGAGGAAGGGCACCTGCATCAGCTGCGCCAGCCCGATCGAGGCCAGGGTGGCCAGCGCGACGCCGACCAGACCGCCGAAGGAGGACAGCGCTACCGCTTCGATCAGGAATTGCAGCAGCACTTCCCGCTCCAGCGCGCCGATAGCGAGCCGGATGCCGATCTCGCGGGTGCGTTCGGTCACCGACACCAGCATGATGTTCATGATGCCGATGCCGCCCACCAGCAGGCTCACCGCCGCCACGGCGCCGAGCAGGCCGGTCATGATGCGGATGGTGCCGGAAAGGGTTTCGGCGATCTGCTTGGTGTCGAGAACGTTGAAATCGTCCTCCTCGTTGTCCGAAATCTTGCGCCGTTCGCGCATCAGCAGGTTGATCTGCTCGATCACTTTCGCCGTGGAGGCGCTGGCCTTCACCGAAATCATCAGCGTGCTCACGTCCTGGTTGCCGGTGAGGCGCCGCTGCACGGTGCGCAGGGGCATGATCACCGTGTCGTCCTGATCCATGCCCATCGCGCCCTGGCCTTTCGAAGCCAGCAGGCCGATGATCTCGCAGGAGAACTGCTTGATGCGGATCTCGTTGCCGAGCGGGTTCTGGTTGCCGAACAGCTCGCGCCGCACGGTCTCGCCGATGACGCACACGGATTTGCCTGCGCGCTCCTCGGCTTCGCTGAACACGCGCCCGGCGGCCAGTTTCCAGTTGCCGGTCTGGAAGTAGGCGTTGGTGCTGCCGTTGATAGTGGTGGACCAGTTCCTGGTGCCGTAAACCACGGTTACGCTGCGGCTGACGGCTGGCGCTACGGCATCCAGGCCGCTGATTTGGGCGCGAATGGCATCGGCATCGGCGATCTTGAAGCTGGGGGCGCCGGCGGAATCCCGCCCCGGCCCGAGCCGCTTGCCGGGGCGCACCATCAGCAGGTTGCTGCCGAGGCTGGATATCTGGTCCGACACCACCTTGGTGGCGCCGTTGCCCAGGGTCACCATGGTGATCACCGCGCTGACGCCGATGACGATGCCGAGGATGGTGAGAAAGGAGCGCATCAGGTTGCGCCGGATTTCGCGCAGGGCCAGCAGGAGCGTGTTCCACAGCATTAAATATTTCCCCCGTTGCGAGTGTCGCTGTCCACCCGGCCGTCCACGAAACGCACGATGCGATGGGCATACTGAGCCATTTCCGGCTCATGGGTCACCATCAGGATGGTGATGCCCTGGTCGCGGTTGAGCGCGGTCAGCAGTTCCATGATTTCGCGGCTGGTCTTGCTGTCCAGGTTTCCGGTGGGCTCGTCCGCCAGCAGGACGGCCGGTTTGGTGACGATGGCGCGGGCGACGGCGACCCGTTGTTGCTGGCCGCCGGAAAGCTCGGCCTGGGTATGGTGCTCCCAGCCTTTCAGGCCGACGGATGCCAGCGCGGCCCTGGCCGCCGCATGGCGTGCCGCCGCGCTTTCGCCGCGATAGAGCAGGGGCAGTTCCACGTTCTCCTGGGCCGAGGTGCGCGCCAGCAGGTTGAAGCCCTGAAACACGAAGCCGAGGTAATTGCGCCGCAGCAGGGCGCGCTGGTTGCGGCCCAGCTCCTCCACATGGACGCCGCGAAAGCGGTAGGCGCCGCTGCTGGGGGTGTCGAGGCAGCCGAGGATGTTCATCGCCGTGGATTTGCCCGACCCGCTCGGCCCCATGATGGCGACGAACTCGCCTTCCTGGATCGCCAGATCGATGCCGCTCAGGGCCTGGAACGCAACCTGGCCCTGACCGTAGGTCTTGGTGATGGCGCTCAGTTCGATGAGCGGGGCGGCTGTGTTGTCGCCACTCATTTCTGTGCGGCCACGCTTTCGGTGATGACCTGCATGCCCGGCTTCAGTTCGCCTCCGGTCACTTCGGTCTGGCGCCCGTTGCTTACCCCCACGCTGACCGGCACGGCCACGGGCTGGCCGGCGCGCAGCACCCACACCTGCTGCGTGCCGCTCATTGCCGCAGCCGGTTTTGCCGAAGCGCTGTCGGGCGGCTTGGGAAGCAGGCTGGAAACAAAACTGCCGTTCTTTTTATTGCCATTGCCGGATTGCTTGGGCGGAGTGAAGCGCAGCGCGGCATTCGGCACCAGCAGCACGTTTTCGCGCCGGGTGGTGGTGATCTCCGAGGTGGCCGTCATGCCAGGACGCAGGCTGAGGTCGTCGTTGCCCACCTTGAGGATGGTCTTGTAGGACACCACCCCGTCCTTGGTCTGCGAGCCATAGCCGACGCGGGTGATTGTCGCCGGATATTTTCGTCCCGCGTAGGCATCCACGTTGAAGGTGGCGGACTGGCCCGCGCGCACCTGGCCCACGTCGGCTTCGTCCACGTCCACCTGGAGCTCCATCTGCGCCAGGTTTTCGGCCAGGGTGAACAGCACCGGCGCCTGGAGGGAAGCGGCGACGGTCTGCCCCGGCTCCACCTTGCGCGCCAGCACCACGCCGTCGATGGGCGAGCGGATCGAGGCCTTGGCCAGGTTGGTCCGGTCGGATTTGAGCGTTGCCTGCGCCTGTGTCACCGCGGCGCGGGCGCTCGCCTCGCTGGCGACGGCCCGGTCAAGGACGGCCTGCGCCGTATCGAGCTCGGTTTTTGACGGCACCTTGCCGCCGGAGAGCTCGGCCACCTGGCGCAATCGTGCCAGGTTGGCGCGGGATTCCGCGACGGTCGCCCGCATCTGTTCCACCTGGGCTTCGGTGGAGACCAGCGCGGCTCCGGATTTGGCGACCTGGTCGTTGAGCTTGGACAGGTCGAGCCGGGCGAGGAGCTGGCCCTTCTGCACCCGGTCGTTGTCGTCCACCAGGACTGCTTCGATGGTGCCGGAAAGCTCGCTGCCCACGTCCACTTGGTTGGTGGGCTGCAGGTTGCCGGTGGCCGATACCGTGACGGTGAGATTGCCGCGCACTGCTTCCTCGCTGAGATATTGGGGGGCTGAAGCAGTGCTGCGGGCACGCAGGTAAAAGGCCCCGCCCGCCATGAGCAGGACCAGGACGGTGATCAGCCAGACGCGGCCGGAGAGGCCCAGAAAGCGCGCCGATTTTTCCGCCGCGACGATTTTGGCCAGCGGGTCTTTTTCATCGGTGGAAGTGTTGTTCATGATGTGCTGCCTTGCTGAATGGGTTGGTCTGTTTCACTGGCAACGGCCTGCCAGCCGCCGCCGAGTGCCTTGTAGAGCCGGATCAGGGCGGAAATGCTTTCCGCCTGCGTGGTTTTCAGGCTGTCCTGAACCGTGAGCAGGGTGCGCTCGGTGTCGAGCACTTTCTGGAAATCAATAATCCCGCTTGAATAGCGCTGGCGCGCCATGAGCACGGCGTTATGCGCCGCATCCGCGGCCTCGCGCAGGGCCTGTTCGCGCCTGCGGCTGCTGGCGAGGGATACCAGCGCGTTTTCCACCTCTTCCAGGGCGCCGAGCACGGTTTTTTCGTAGCTGACCAGGGCCTGTTCCTGGATGGCGTTCTGGATTGCGATGCGCTGGCGGATGCGGCCGCCGTCGAACAGGGTGGCGGCGACGCTGCCGAGCAGGGAGCGGGTGAGGCTGTCGCTGCCGCCCAGCGTGCCGAAGCTCAGCGCCTCCCAGCCGATCGAGCCCGAGAGCTGGAAGCCGGGATAGAGGGCCGCCGTCGCCTCCCCGATGCGGGCGGTTTCCGCCGCCAGCTTGCGTTCCGCGACGCGCACATCCGGGCGCTGGCGCAGGGTGTCGGCGGGGATGCCGATGGCGACATTGTCCGGCGCCGCCGGAATCGGGGCGGGCGCTGCCAGTTTGTCGTGCAGCGCGCCCGGCGCCTGCCCGAGGAGGATGGCGAGGCGGTGCTCCGCCTGGGCGAGTCCGGATTCCAGGCTGGGGATCTGGGCACGCGTCTGTTCCCGGTTGGTGCGTGCCTGCTCCACGTCAAGCGAACTGGTCAGCCCGGCCTGCGTGCGCCATCCGGTCAGCTCCAGGGTTTCGCTCTGGCTCGCCAGATTGGATTGGGCGATGGCAAGCCGCGCCTGGTAGGCGCGCAATTCCACGTAGTTGAGAGCCACTTCCGCCAGCAGCGAAACCCGGGTGCCGTGCAGGCTGGCCTCGCTGCCTTCCAGATCGGCCTGGGCCGCCTCCAGCGCGCGCCGGGTGCCGCCGAAGATGTCCGGCTCCCAGCCCGCGTCGAAGCCCGCGCTGTACAGCTCGCGCGTCAGGCCGGTGCCGGTTGCGGCGCTGGATTTGCTGCGGCTTTCGGATACGGAGGCAGTGACGGTAGGAAACTGGTTTGCGCCGGCAAGCCCGCGCCGGGCGCGTGCCTCGCGCAGCTTTGCCTGCGCGCTGCGAAGATCGGGGCTGGCCTGGAGTGACTGCTCGATGAGGCCGGACAGGAGCGGGTCGCCGAGCTGCAACCACCAGCGGGAGAGGTCCTGCGCCGCAGCGGCCTGTGCCGGGGCATTGTTCCAGTTCGCCGGAACCGGCAGTGCGGGCTCGGCATAGTCAGGCCCGACGGCGGCGCAGCCGCCCAGAGCGGCTAGAAGGATGGCTGGCAGGACAAGGCCCGCGTGTATTTTCATCCTTAAACCCTCGGTTCGATAACCACGGAGGGCACGGAGAAAGGCAGTTTGCAGAAATTCATAGTCTCACCCAACGGGTGAATGCCAAATATCATGCTATCTATTGTTTTTACTCCGTGTTCTCCGTGAACTCCGTGGTTAACTGCTTTTTCTAGGTTCATGACTGTTTTTGCCTGTTTATCTGTGCATGAAAGTCTGACAGAAGCGTCCGTAAATCGGGGTTAGCGCCGTGTAAAGATGAGTAAAGTCACCCCCCGCCGCCCAGCGCCTTGTAAAGCTGGGCGGCGGCGGCGAGCCGGGCGCGCCGGGTCTGTACCGTGGCTTGCTGGGCGGAAAAGGATTCGCGCTGCGCATCCAGCACTTCGAGGTGGCTGGAGATGCCTGCCTTGTAGCGGGCTTCCGCCAGGCGCAGGCGCTCGCTCTGGGCCTTTTCCGCGGCTTGCTGCGCGCGCAGTTGTTCGGCCAGATAGGCGCGGGCGGCGAGGAGATCGGCCACTTCGCGGAAAGCTTGCTGGATGGTCTTCTCGTATTCGGCCACGGCGATGACCTTGCGGGCCTCGGCGAGGTCCACCCCGGCGGCGCTGCGGCCCGCGTCGAACAGCGGCAGGCGCAACGACGGCTGGAAATTCCAGGCGCCGCTGCCGCTCTCGAACAGGCCGGAGAGCGCGCTGCTCGCCGTGCCCAGGCCGGCGGTCAGGGAAATGCGTGGCAGGAAGGCGGCGCGCGCGGCACCGATATTGGCGTTGGCGGCGATCAGGTTTTGCTCCGCCGCCAGCACGTCGGGGCGCTTGAGCAGCACTTCCGCCGGCAGGCCCGCTGCCAGATCGGGAACGATGTCCTGCGCCGCCAGCGTGCGCCCCTCCGGCAAGGCAGCCGGCTGCTGGCCGACCAGCAGGTCGAGCGCATTCGCGGCGGCGGCGCGCTGGCGCTCCAGGCTGGCAAGCTCCGCGCGCGCCGCTTCCAGGGCGCCATCCGTCGCGAGGAAGTCGAGGTCGCCAGCCAGCCCGACATCGCGCCGGCGGGCGATCATCATGCGGGTTTCCTCGCGTGTCTTGAGCGTTTCGCGCGTCAGGGCCGTACGCTCATCCATTTCCAACAAGGTCAGATAGGCGTTGGCGACATCGGCAATCAGCGAGAGTCGCAGGGCGCGCCGTGCCTCATCACTGGCAAGATAGCTGGCCAGCGCCGCCTGGTTGAGGCTCTTCACCCGGCCCCAGAAATCCAGCTCGAAAGACAGCAGCGAAAGTCCCACGTCGTAGCGGCGGCTGATGACGGCGTTGCCGCTGGAAGCGAGGTCGCCCGGGGTGCGCGCCGCCGTGCCGCTTGCCGCCGCATCCACGCCGGGGAAACGGTCGGCGCGCACGATGCCGAACTGGGCGCGGGCTTCCTCGACCCGCGCGACGGCGATGCGCATGTCACGGTTGTGGTCGAGCGCCGCCGCGATCAGGGCTTGCAGGCGCGGATCGGGAAAGAAGCTGCGCCAATCGAGCGCGTCGGACTGGCGCGTGCCTTCGGCCGGGGCGGCTTGCGGCCATTGCGCGGCCACCGGGGCTTCGGGGCGCTGGTAGTATGGGGTCAGGGAGCAGCCGGTGAGAAGGGCGCCGAGGAGCATGCAGCCCGCCACCTTCGTTTTTACCCCCTCTCCCCTTGCGGGAGAGGGCTGGGGAGAGGGGGACGCGGTCGATTTTCCGGCATTCCCGCCTGCGCCCCCTCTCCCCCGCCCCCTCTCCCGCAAGGGGAGAGGGGTGTGTGTATATTCGGAAGTATTGCCCACCGCCTCCTCCGCAGGTTCTCCCCCTGACCAGGAAGCCGCCGGGGGTGGGCAGGAAAATGAAGCATCAATAATTGAAGACTTACGCATGGTCGTTCTCCTGATGAACACGGGCATGGCCGGGGAAGATTTTCCGTACCACGACGAAAAACACCGGCACCAGGAATATCGCCAGGAAGGTGGCCGCGAGCATGCCGCCGATGACGCCGGTGCCGATGGCATGGCGGCTGTTGGCCCCGGCCCCGGTTGAAATCGCCAGCGGCAGCACGCCGAGGATGAAGGCGAATGAGGTCATCAGGATCGGCCTGAAACGCAGGCGGCAGGCTTCCAGGGTGGCCTCGACCAGCCCCATGCCTTTCTCCTGCAGGTCGCGGGCGAATTCGATGATCAGAATGGCGTTCTTGCTGGACAATCCAATGATGGCGATGAGGCCGACCTTGAAATAGACGTCGTTGGGCAATTCGCGCAAGGTCACCGCCAGGGTTGCGCCGAAGATGCCGAGCGGCACTACCAGAAGCACGGCAAAGGGAATCGACCAGCTTTCATACAGCGCGGCCAGCGCGAGGAAAACCACCAGCAGCGACAGGGCGAACAGGAAGGGCGCCTGGCTGCCGGAGAGCTTTTCCTCGAAAGAGGTGCCTGCCCATTCGAAGCCTGAACCCGGCGGCAGCTTTTTGGCCAGTTCCTCCATGGTCTGCATTGCCTCGCCGGTGCTGTGGCCGGGTGCGGGCATGCCGGCGATTTTCATGGCGGGCAGGCCGTTGAAGCGGTCCAGTTTGGGCGAACCGACGATCCAGCGCGGCGTGACCAGTTCGGCCAGCGGCACCATTCCCCCGGCCTTGTTCCTGACCGACAGGCGCAGGAGCATCTCCGGCGTGGTGCGCAAATCCGCCTCGGCCTGCATCTGCACGCGCAGGATCCGGCCCTGGCGCTCGAAGTCGTTGATGTAGGCGACCCCCAGGGTGGATTGCAGGGTTTCGTTGAGGTCGGCAATGGAAACGCCGAGGGATTCAGCCTTGCGCCGGTCGATGTCGAGCAGCAGCTGCGGCCCGGCCTCCTGACCTTCCGGCCGCACCCCGGCCAGGTTCGGGTCCTGCCCGGCCATCCCCAGCGCCATGTTGCGCGCCTCCAATAGCTTCTCACGGCCAAGACCGGCGCGGTCCTGCAGGCGGAAGTCGAAGCCGCCGGTGGAGGCAAGTTCCGGAATAGGCGGCGGATTAACGGCAAAAATCATCGCCTGCTTGATCTGGAAAAACGCCATGTTGGCGCGCTGCACCAGCGCGGTGGAGGAATGCTCCGGGCCCTTGCGCTCGTCCCAGTCCTTGAGCCGCACGAAAGCGAGGGCGGCGTTCTGGCCGCGACCGAAAAAGGAGAAGCCGACCACGCCAACGACCTTGGCCACTTCCGGCTGTTTGAGGTAATACTGCTCGACTTGCTTGAGCACCTCGATGGTGCGCTCCTGCGAGGCGCCCGGCGGCAGTTGCACCATGTTGATGAAGTAGCCCTGGTCCTCGTCGGGCAGGAAACTGCCGGGCAGGTTCATGAACAGCCAGCCGGTGGCGCCGATGATGGCGGCGTAAAGCACCAGGTAGCGCCCGGTTTTTCCGATCGCGCGCGCAACCCAGGATTGATAGCCCAGCGTGGTGCGGTCGAAGAAGCGGTTGAACCAGCCGAAGAAGCCCGTGCTGGGGCGATATTCCTTGCCCGGTTCATGCTTGAGCAGCGTCGCGCACAGGGCCGGCGTCAGCGTCAGCGCCATCAGGGCAGAGAACAGCATGGTGAGGATCAGGGTGACGGCGAACTGGCGGTAGATGACGCCGACCGAACCGCCAAAGAAGATCATCGGCGCGAACACCGCCGACAGCACCAGGGTGATGCCGATGATGGCGTTGAAGATCTGGTCCATCGCCTTGCGCGCAGCTTCCCGGGGCGCCAGCCCTTCCGAACGCATGATGCGCTCCACGGCCTCCACCACCACGATGGCGTCATCCACCACGATGCCGATGGCCAGCACCATGGCGAACAGGGTGAGCACGTTGATCGAGTAGCCGAAGACATAGAGCCCGGCAAGCGCGCCGGTCAGGGCGACCGGCACGACGATGGTGGGAATCAGGGTGGCGCGGAAATTCTCCAGGAACAGAAACATCACCAGGAACACCAGCACCACCGCCTCCGCCAGGGTCAGCAACACTTCCTTGATGGAAATGTCGACGAAGCGGGAGGTGTCGTAGGGCACGTCCCAGGTCACGCCCTTGGGAAAGTAGGGCGCCATCTCGGTCATTTTGGCGCGCACTGCCTTGACCACATCCAGCGCATTGCCGTTGGGCGCGACGCGGATGGCGATGGCTGCGGTCGGCTGTCCGTTGAGGCGGGCGAAGATGTTGTAGTCCTGCGAACCGAGTTCCACCCTGGCAACGTCCTTCACCCGCAGGGCGGAGCCGTCAGGCTGGGTGCGGATGAGAATATTGCCGAACTCCTCGGGCGTCGACAACCGGCTGCGCGTGACGATTACCGCGTTCAGTTGCTGGCCTGCTGCTGCCGGCGCCTGTCCCAGTTCGCCGGTGGCGAGTTCCACGTTCTGGGCGCGCACCGCGCGGGTCACGTCGGCGGGTGAAAGGTTGTAGGCCTGGAGCTTCTCCGGCTGGAGCCAGAGGCGCATCGAATACTCGGTGCCGAACAGGAGCGCCTCGCCCACGCCCTTGACGCGCCGCAGCGGGTCAAGCACGCTGGCAGCGGCGAAACTGCCGAGATCGACGGCCTTCAGGCTGTTGTCCGGCGAGTGCAGGGCGACGAACATCACGTAGTTGCGCGAGGGTTTGGTGACCGATACCCCGACCCGCCGCACGTCGTCGGGCAGGCGTGCCTCAATGCGTTTGTAGCGGTTCTGCGCTTCCACCGAGGCGATGTCGATATTGGTGCCGGGCTCGAAGGTCAGGGTCACCGTGCCCGTGCCCAGTTCCGAGGCCGACTCCATGTAGAGCAGGTGTTCGATGCCGTTCATCTCCTGCTCGATCAGGGTGGTGACCGTATCCTCGACCACCTTGGCCGAGGCGCCCGGATAGACGATGTTGAAGGCGATGGAAGGAGGGGCGACCGCCGGATACTGGGACAGCGGCAGCCCCCTGATGGCGAGGCCGCCGGCGAGCATGATCGCCAGGGCGATGACCCAGGCGAAGACCGGACGGTCGATGAAGAATTTGGCGAACATGGCGAACCTTTTACCCTTAAAACCTACAGTTATTAACCACGGAGAACACGGAGGGCACGGAGGATGATGATCCTGTGCCTCTTAAACTGACTCACCCGGTTCTTTGTTTTTACTCCGTGTTCTCCGTGAACTCCGTGGTTAACTTGTTTTTCCAGCTTATTTATTTTGCCCAGCCGGTAGCGGCACGGCTTTGACCGCTGTGCCGGGACGCGCCTTCTGCAGGCCGTTGACGATCACCTGCTCACCGCCCTTCAGGCCTTCGGCGATGACGAAATCGCCGCCGCTCATGCCGCCGGTTTTCACCGGCCTGGGCGCCGCCTTGCCTTCGCTGTCCACGATCATGACGATCTGTCCCTGCGGACTCGGCAGCACGGCGCGTTGCGGCACCCGGATAGCCTGGTCGAGCAGGGCTTCCGGGAAGCGGATGCGCACGAAGGCGCCGGGAAGCAGTTCATGCCCGGGGTTGGGAAACACGGCGCGCAGGGAAACGCTGCCGGTGGCCGGATCGACCGCAAGGTCCGAGAACATCAGCTTGCCCGGTTGCGGATAGAGGCTGCCGTCTTCCAGCACTATTTCCACCCTGGCCTGTTCAGCCATCTTGAGCTTGCCCGCCTTCACGGCCTGCCTGAGCCGCAGCAGATCGGCGCCGGGCTGGGTAAAGTTGGCGTAGATGGGGTCAACCTGTTCGATGGTGGCGAGATGGGTCGCGTCGCCCCTGCTCACCAGCGCTCCCTCGGTCGCCAGGGCGCGGCCGATGCGGCCGGAAATCGGCGCAGGCACGGCGGTGTTCTCCTGGTCGATGCGGGCGCGTGTCAGCGCCACTTCGGCCTGTTTCACTTTTGCCTCGGCCAGATCGGCTTCCTGCTGGCTCACCGCCTTGATTTCGAGCAGCGGCCGGTAGCGCTCCAGAGTCAGGCGGGCGACCGCCAGGTCCGCCCTGGCCGCATCGAAAGACGCCTGGTAATTGCGCGGGTCGATGCGAAACAGGGTGGCGCCTTCCTTGACGTCGGTGCCTTCGGCAAACAGGCGCTTTTCCAGAATGCCATCCACCTGCGCCCGCACCTGCGCGGTGCGAAAGGCCTGCAAGCGGCCCGGCAGCTCCTGGGTGAGGGTGGCCGAACCCGGCGTGACGGTGATGACATCGACTTCCGGCGGCGGCATGGCCGGACCGCCGGGGCCAGCGGCGGGCTTTTGGCCGCCCCCCTTACCGCAGCCCGCAAGCGCGACCGTCAGCAGGAGCATCAGCAGAATATTTCGGTTCATGTTCGGTTCCTTGTTAGCGTAATAAACGGCACAGTCATAAGCCTTTATGTAGGTTGGGTTAGCAGCTTTATCGCGTAACCCAACAAACCTGAATTTCAAAAACTTTTTGTTGAAGGAATCTTGGGTTTGTTGGGTTACGGCGCAAAAAAGCCGCGCCTAACCCAACCTACATTCCTGTGTAATCTGTTGAGAGCGACTCCATGTTTAAATTAATTTCACCTGATCAGTTATTGATTTGGATCATAAGCGCGCAGAAAGCAATCCACAATTTTACCGATTCGTGATTCTTCCATAGCTTCAGGCAGCGGGGTGTTGCCGCTGATGCGGCGAAAATGGTCGATGTTGTTGAGCATGCCCAGCAGCATCTCGGCGGCAAAGCGCGGGTCGTCCTGGCGCAGCTTGCCGGTTGCCATGGCCCGGCCAATAAAATCCGCCAGCCGTGCGGCGGTCAGTTCCGGGCCCTTGTCGAAGTACGCCTGGGCCAGGGAAGGGAAGCGGGCCGCTTCGGCCATGAGGGTGCGAAACATGGCCAGCCCCTCGGCGCCATGTACCTTCTGGCGGAAGGTCGTGCCAAAGCGGAGCAGGGTGGTGCGCACGTCATCCGTCTGGCCATCCAGGGAAACTGCGATGGCATCTGAAATCAGACCGGCTGACTCGCTGAACAGTTCATCCTTGCTCGGGAAATGGTTGTACAGCGTCTGTTTTGCCACCCCGGCGCGGGCTGCGATGCCATCCACGCTGGCCCGGTAACCTTCTTCCATGAAGGCTTCCCTGGCCGCATGGATCAGGCGGGTGCGGGTTTCGCTGGCGACGCTGTCCTCGGCAGGGGACATGGTTTTCCTTTTAACCTATAAAAAGCAGTTAACCACGGAGAACACGGAGTAAAAACAATAGATTGCATGATGTTTGGCAATCACCCGTTGGGTGAGGCCTTAAATGACCGCAAACTGCCTTTGCGAGTTGGGCGACAAGTCGCCCATCCCTGCCTACCCCGCTTCTCCGTGTTCTCCGTGTCCTCCGTGGTTATCGAACTGAGGTTTTTAGGTTTAAGTTAATATGGACTGGACAGTCTAGTCTACTAAATTCTGGAAATCAACTGCGTCGATGATGCGGGTATCGCACCATGATTTTAAGAGGGCGAAAAAAAGGCCGGAGTTTCCCGGCCTTTGCTGGTGGAGAGAGGGATTTATGCCGAAACGGACAGGGTTCCTGTCGTGGAATCCTGGCTCGAATCCTGGCTTGTGTCGCCATAGGCTCTCACCAGCTGCATGATGTTCATCATCACCTGTTCCTCGCTGCTTGCGCTGCCGGATGCGCCACCTGCCTGGGTGGACTGATTGTAGGCAATGGCTTCCTGTGCGCTGACTTTTCCATCCCCATTCGAATCCGCCTCGTCGAAATTGCTGATCAGATTCGTCAGGGCGCTATTCTCAGAGCCTGTTTCATTTGCCATGCTGGTGAGCTGATCCTGGGTGAGGCCTTCGCTGCCACCCATGCCACCCATGCCACCCATGCCACCCATGCCACCCATGCCACCCATGCCACCCATGCCACCCATGCCACCCATGCCACCCATGCCACCCATGCCACCTTTTCCGCTCATGCGCATGCTGTTGAACTGGCTGTCGAGTTGCTCCGCCATCTTGGTCAGGCTGTCGGACATCTCCTGTTCGGTGATTTTGCCGTCGCCATCGCCGTCCAGTTTCTTGAAGACCTCGTCGACACTGGCCGAGTTGCCGGAACCCGAAATCTGGTCGAAGGCGGATTGCAAATCGCTTTTTTCGATATAGCCCTGGTTCTTGCTGTCCAGTTTCGAAAACATCTTGCTTGCCATTTGTGACGGATCGGGGCGCTGCATCATTGATGCAACCGAGCTATTGCCAATACTGCTTACCATGATTAACTCCTTTGTTTTGCCAGTTGTAAAAATTGCGCGGGGTGCGCTTAACGGCCCTCGCACAACGCTTCCATGCAATATATCGGCCAGATTAGCCCAGACTTGGCGCCGGTTGGTGTAAAGCGAGGTAAAGTTGTGTTAAGACTTTCCGGATTTTCGGGGCGGATTTGGCGGAATGTCTTGGAAAAATGCCTGGATTGCGAGATTTTTCCGGCCGGGGAGGACGGGCGGCAATTTTTGCCGGTGAGCGTAAATTAATGTAAATCCGGCTGCCTGGTACTGTCCCCGGTGGCGGTGCTTCGCTATCATCGCTGCATTCCTTTCTATGGCGATGCGCATTGCAATGTCCAAGATTTTGCTGGTGGATGATGATATCGAGCTGGTCGAGATGCTCAAGGAGTACCTGGAGCAGGAAGGGTTCGACGTGACGGCGGTTCATGACGGCGAGGCGGGCGTCTCGGAAGCCTTGTCCGGCCAGTATGCGATTGCGGTGCTGGATGTGATGATGCCGCGTATGGGCGGCGTTGAAGCCTTGCGGCGCATCCGCCTGAAAAGCACCATGCCGGTGATCATGCTCACCGCACGGGGCGACGATACGGATCGCATCGTCGGGCTCGAACTCGGTGCCGATGATTACGTGCCCAAACCCTGCACGCCACGGGAACTGACGGCCCGTATTCGCGCCATCCTGCGACGCACCCAGGGCGCTCAGGCTGAAAACGAACCCGTCCTGTTGACGGTCGGGGCTTTGAGCTTATGGCCGGGGCAGCGCCGTGTCGAGTGGGCAGGGGAAACGCTGGATCTGACCAGCACGGAATTCAACCTGCTGGAGGTGCTGACCCGCGAGGCTGGCCGGACAGTCAGCAAAAATACCCTCTCCGAACAGGGGCTGGGGCGCCCGCTGGCCCGCTTCGACCGCAGCATCGACGTGCATCTGAGCAGCATCCGCCACAAGCTGGGCACGCTGGCGGATGGCCGCTCCTGCATCCAGACCGTGTACCGTCTGGGCTACCAGCTGATAAAGGAGTAGAGATGGGCCGGCTGTTCTGGAAATTCTTCTTTTTTATCTGGCTGGCGCAGTTGTCGGCCATTCTGGCGACCAGTGCTACTTTCTGGCTGGCTCACCGCGCTGAGAATGAAAGGCTGGTGAGCCTGGACCAGGGCCAGCCCGCCAGCCCGGAATTTTGGCCGGAAGGCCGTCTGCCTCCTCCTGGCAAGCACCCACATCCGCCCGGACCACCTCGTCCGGGATATCCTTTTGTCCCCATCGTGCCGCTGATTGCGACGCTGCTGGCCAGCCTGGTTTTTGCGGCATTGCTGGCCTGGTATTTCTCGAAGCCGATTCGCAGCCTGCGTTCGGCTTTCGAGAGCATGGTCGGCGGCAAGCTGGAAACCCGCCTTGGCCCCGCCATGGGCAAACGTCGCGACGAACTGGCCGATCTTGGCCACAATTTCGACCGCATGGCCAGCCACCTGAACGATCTGATCGACAGCCAGCGGCGCTTGCTGCACGACGTTTCACATGAATTGCGCTCTCCTCTGGCCCGCCTGCAGGCAGCGATTGGCCTGGCGCGCCAGCAGCCGGAAAAGCTGGAGTCCTCGCTGGAGCGCATCGAGCGCGAAAGCGTGCGCATGGACAAGCTGGTGGGGGAACTGCTGACCCTTTCCCGTCTTGAAGCCGGCGTGATGGGCGCGATGGAGGAGGAGATCAACGTGGCTGAACTGCTCGCGGGTGTGGCGGCGGATGCCCGCTTCGAGGCGGAAACGAGCGGACGCGTGGTGGAATTTTCCGGTTGCGGCGAGGTGATTGTCAGGGGCGAGGCCGAATTACTGCATCGCGCGCTGGAGAATGTGGTGCGCAATGCGCTGAGGCATACCCCGGAAGGCGGAAAAGTGTTGCTGGAAGCTCATCTGGGCGCAAATATGAACGACTTGCGGCTTGCTGTTTCAGATCAGGGGCCCGGGGTTTCAGAACAGGAGCTGAGTGCCATTTTCGAGCCGTTTTATCGTGGTGGGGGCGCGCAATCCACCGCTGGACACGGCCTCGGGCTGGCGATCGCGCGGCGGGTCGTGGAGGCGCATGGCGGTTCGGTGCGCGCTTCCAATCGTTCCACTGGCGGCCTGTGCGTCGAAATTGTTTTGCCTGTCAAACAGGCAGTTTAGGCGCTGCGCGCAGAACGATAACGCCGCTCAGGACGATCAGGGCAATTCCCAGCCAGCTGCCGAGGGGCAGGATTTCCCCCCACAGCAGAATGCCCCAAAGGCTGGCGAAAATCACCGTGACATAGGCCAGGCTGCCGACCACCAGCGTATTGCCGATGCGGTAGGCGCGGGTCATGGCGAGCTGCGCCAGTGTTGCCGTGGTGCCCATGCCGGCAAGAAGGAGAAGGTTGCGCAGCGTGACCGCATGGAAGGTGTGAAACGCCATCCAGAGGCCGCCGCCCAGCGTCGAAACCAGGGTGAAATAGAACACCACCAGCCACTCCGGCTCGCCCATCGCGCCCAGCTGCTTGACATTGAGATAGGCGATGCCGGCAAGAAAGCCGGAGGCCAGGCCCATCAGCCCGGCCGTGATCTGGTCGGCATGCAGGGTGGGGCGCAGCAGCAGCGCTACGCCGATAAATCCCGTGATGGTGGCGATAATGAGCAGCAGACCGGGTTTTTCCTTGAGAATGAGCACGGCGAACAGGGCCAGGAACAGCGGCGAGGTGTAATTGAGCGTGATGGCGGTGGCCAGCGGCAGGGCGCTGATGGCGTAAAAAAACAGCATCAGGGCGAAGAAGCCGGACAGGCCGCGCCACAGGTGCATTTTCCAGTGCGGCGTGGCAATCGGGAAACCCTGTGCCTTGATGATGAGGTAGATCACCACCAGACCGAACAGGGAACGGTAAAACACCAGCTCCGCGCTGGAGAAGTACGCCGAACCAAGTTTGACGAACACCCCCATGACGCTGAACAGGATGCCGGCGACGATCATCCAGGATGAGGTCATGTTTGATTATCCAGAATTAACCACGGGGTACACGGGGAGCACGGGGAATACCAGTGTGTCATGTGGATTTTCGGCGCCTCACCGGCTGGCTGATGGATAGTCATGCTGCCAACCCTTGTTCTTCCCCCTTGCTCCCCGTGTGCCCCGTGGTTCAATAGCGTTTTTAGCTTACAGAACAACGCGCATGGACAGGTCGACGGCCTTGATGTCCTTCGTCAGGCTGCCGATCGAGATGCGGTCCACGCCTGTCTCGGCAATGGCGCGCACGCTTTCCAGGGTGATGCCGCCGGAGGCTTCCAGCGCGGCGCGTCTGGCGGTGGTGAGGACTGCCTGCCGCATGCCGGCGAGGCTGAAATTGTCGAGCAGAATGAGCCTGGCGCCTGCCGCCAGCGCCTGTTCGAGCTCATCCTGATTTTCCACTTCGATCTGCACGGATACGCCAGCGGGCGCGGCGCGGTGAGCCTGCGCCAGCACGGCGGCAATGCCGCCCGCGGCGAGGATATGATTTTCCTTGATCAGGATGCCGTCGAACAGCCCGGTGCGCTGGTTCTCGCCGCCGCCAACCCTGACCGCGTATTTCTGCGCCAGCCTCAGGCCGGGCAGGGTCTTGCGGGTGTCCATGATCACCGCGCCAGTGCCGGAGATGGCATCCACATAGCAGCGCGTGGCGCTGGCGGTGGCCGACAGGGTTTGCAGGAAATTCAGCGCCGGGCGCTCGGCGGAGAGCAGGGCGCGGGCCTTGCCCGCGATATCGCACAGGGTCTGGTTCGGCGCCACGCTGGCGCCGTCCTGTGCCAGCCATTGAATCTGAACCTCCGGGTCGAGGCGGCGGAAACAGGCCTCGAACCAGGCGCAGCCGCACAGCACGGCAGCCTCGCGGCTGATGACCGTGGCGCGGGCAGTTGCGCCGGCGGGGATGAGCCCGGCAGTCAGGTCGCCAGCACCGATGTCCTCGGCCAGGGCGGTTTCGACGTTCCTTGCGATTGCTGCTGCCAACTCCATGTCTTTTGCCTGTGAATGTCCAATCCAGAAAGGCCGATTGTACCCAAGGATAAAGATCCGATGTTGGCTGTGGCAGCCAGATCAGGTTGAAACTTCCTGCGGCTTTACCTGGCGGGCAGCAGTTCGCTGATCGCCTTCACGTATTCCGGCTCATCCCACTCCGCGCCGCCCTGCAGGGTTTGGCGGATATTGCCTTGAGGGTCCACCAGGAAAGTGGACGGTGCGACGAATACCTTCCAGGCGCCCACGCCATTGCCTTCCTCGTCCATCAGTACCGTGAAGTTGATGTTCATTTTCTTGACGAACTCGCTTACGTCCTTGTTTGTTTCACCCATGTTCACCGCCAGGATGGCAAAGGGCTTGCCGGCCATTTTCTTTTCCAGGCGCTGCATGGCGGGCATTTCCTTGAGGCAGGGCGGGCACCAGGTGGCCCAGAATTGCACCATGACCACCTTGCCGCGATAATCTTCCAGCTTGTGGGTCTTGCCGTTGATGTCCTTCAGGACCAGAGGCGGCGTCGCGGCGCCTTTCCAGGGTTTGAGTTCGCTGGCTTGAACGGACGGGAGCAGAAAAAGGCAAAACAGGCCGAGAAGCAGTTTTTTCATGGTTTTATTTCCAGTTGGTTGAGCGCGTCCAGCACCAGTTCCGGCAGTTTTTCCGCCATGGCGTTTTCCTCTGGCGTGGCATCAGGGCGGACATAAAAGTGGCTGCGCACCCTGGGCAGGATTTTGCTCTCGACCTTCGTGCCGCCACGGGCGAATTCCACCTTGAGGTGCTCCAGCCACCAGCGGCCTGGCGACAACTGTCCCTGGTAGATGAAAAGCGGCAGCCGGGTCTGGGTGACGATGGGGTGATATTGTGCTTCCACGCCGGGCGCAGGGGCGATGGAGTAGAGATCGGGATAGAACAGCAGCGCACCGGCGAGGGCACTCCGGCCCTGCGCGGTTGCTTCGTCCTGCCAGGCCCTGGCGCCGCGCAGGATCGGGGTGGCGCCATGGCCGGCAGTGACAAGCACAATTTTTTTGCCACTCAATTTGATCGCATGAGCGATGATTTCCCTGATTTCATCCGCTGGGATCTGCTCCAGGCTGCTTGGCAGGATGGGCAGAAAATGGGCGTCGAGCATGTCCGGAAACCAGGTTTCATAGCCATGGGAAGCGAGTTTCCCGGCGGTGCGGGCTTCGTTGCTGCTGTGCCCCTCGTCGCACACGAACCACAGCAGCAGGGTATTGCCCCGGGCCGGATAGGTGCGCAGCGGAACCTCGGTACCGGCGGAGAGCGTGAGATAAGCGGGGGGCGCTGCGCAGGCCGCGCCCAGCCACATCAGCAGCGCCAGCCCTACGCCAGCCAGGGATAGTCCTCGTTTTGCCACGTTCTTTCCCGTTTACCTTGTCTGGGCAGAAGTTTACTGCAATCGGCGGAGGGTTGTTATGGCACGGATGGACTATCGCGATGACATCGCACACTTGATCAGAGCTTCCATAAAGCGTCTTCCTGGTGCTCTGGAAAGGCGCGGGGTCAATAGGGGTAGGTGAGTTTCATGCAAATCAGCTTTCTGGCAGGATATTATTTCCTGGGTCTATAATGACCAAATGCACCAAGGAGAATGAGCATGGGATACAGCGATGTTATCGCCCGCGAGGCTGAAACTCTTCCTGCCGAGAAGCAGGCGGAGGTGCTCGATTTTATTGCCTTCCTGAAACAGCGGCAGGTGCATCCCATAACCTTGTCCGTGCCCAAAACGGTTGACGAAATCGAAGCTTTTTTCCACAGTTTCAATGTTGATGTGAGCGGGTACACCTTCGACCGGGAAGAGGCGAATGCCCGCTAAGGCATTCATTGATACCAATGTCGTTATCTATGCCCTTGGCCCGGCTTCGACAAAAACAACCCTCGCCGCCCCGCTCTTTGCCGGCAACCCATGTATTTCAACTCAGGTACTTTCCGAAACGGCCAACGTAGCCGCCCGGCGCTTGGCGCTTCCGGTTCCGGATATCCGCACGCTGGTTTCTACGCTGGAAGCAATGTGCCGCGTGGAAATCATCACGCCGACAACAATCCATATCGCGCTCGATCTGATGGCGCGCTACGGATTTTCCTGGTACGACAGCCTTATCGTGGCCACTGCGCTTGTAGCGGGATGCGACACCCTTTACACGGAAGACTTGCAGCATGGTCAGATTATCGAAAGCCGCTTGACCGTGATAAATCCTTTCCTCGTCGCGCCGCGCTAGCCTTCCGGTAGCCACAGGCTGCTGTTCTGGTTCTTGGGCGCCCGGTTTTGCTTGAAATTGTCAGACCCTCCCCAAAGTAAGGTTTAGTTCAATCACGAGGGACAAAGCCATGCGTTTCGACAAGCTCACCACCAAATTCCAGCAGGCGATCAACGACGCGCAAAGCCTGGCGGTCGGACAGGACAACCAGTTCATTGAGCCGCAGCACTTGTTGCTGGCGCTGTTGCAACAGGAGGAAGGCGGTACCGCGTCGCTGTTACAGCGCGCCGGGGCCAATGTCGGCGGCTTGCTGCCCGCCCTGCAGAAAGCGCTGGAGCGCCTGCCCAGGGTGGAAGGCCATGGCGGCGAGGTGAGCATTTCGCGCGATCTCAACAACCTGCTCAACCTGACCGACAAGGACGCGCAGAAGCGCGGCGACCAGTTCATCGCCAGCGAACTGTTCCTGCTGGCGGCAGCCCAGGACAAGGGCGAGACCGGGCGCCTGCTGCGCGAGAACGGGGTTGACAAGGCCCATCTGGAACAAGCCATCAACGCGGTACGCGGAGGGGAAAACGTGGACAATCAGGAAGCCGAAGGCCAGCGCGAGGCGCTGAAGAAATACACACTCGATCTTACCGAGCGCGCCCGCCTGGGCAAGCTCGACCCAGTAATCGGGCGCGACGACGAGATCCGCCGCGCAATTCAAGTCTTGCAGCGCCGCACCAAGAACAATCCGGTGCTGATCGGCGAGCCGGGCGTGGGCAAGACCGCCATCGTGGAGGGCCTGGCGCAGCGCATCGTCAACGGTGAAGTGCCGGAAACCCTGAAGAACAAGCGCGTGCTGGTGCTGGACATGGCCGGTCTGCTGGCCGGCGCCAAGTACCGCGGCGAGTTCGAGGAGCGGCTGAAGTCGGTGCTGAAGGAGGTGGGGCAGGACGAAGGCCGCATCATCCTGTTCATCGATGAACTGCACACCATGGTCGGCGCCGGCAAGGCGGAAGGCGCGATGGATGCCGGCAACATGCTCAAGCCCGCCCTGGCGCGCGGCGAGCTGCACTGCATCGGCGCCACCACGCTGGACGAGTATCGCAAATATGTCGAGAAGGATGCCGCGCTGGAACGCCGCTTCCAGAAAGTGCTGGTGAACGAGCCGAGCGTGGAAGACACCATCGCCATCCTGCGCGGCCTGCAGGAGAAGTACGAACTGCACCACGGCGTGGACATCACCGACCCGGCCATCATCGCAGCCGCTGAACTGTCGCACCGTTACATCACCGATCGCTTCCTGCCCGACAAGGCCATCGACCTGATCGACGAGGCGGCTTCGCGCATCAGGATGGAAATCGATTCCAAGCCGGAAGTGATGGACAAACTCGACCGCCGCCTGATCCAGCTCAAGATCGAGCGCGAGGCGGTGAAGAAGGAGAAGGACGAGGCTTCGAAGAAACGCCTGGGCCTGCTCGACGAGGAGATCGTCAAGCTGCAGCGCGAGTACAACGACCTGGAAGAAGTGTGGAAGGCCGAGAAAGCCCAGGTTCAGGGAAGCCAGCATATCAAGGAAGAGCTAGACCGGCTCAAGGTTGAAATGGAAGCCGCGCATCGTCGCGGCGATTGGCAGAAAGTTTCCGAGCTGCAGTATGGCAAAATCCCGCAACTCGAAGCGCAGTTGAAGCACGCCGACACGGCCGATGCCGAGCAGACCAGAACCCATTGGCTGCTGCGTACCCAGGTGGGCGCGGAGGAAATCGCCGAAGTCGTCTCACGTGCCACCGGGATTCCGGTTTCCAAGATGATGGAGGGCGAGCGCGACAAATTGCTGCAAATGGAAGGCAAGCTGCACGAGCGCGTGGTCGGCCAGGACGAGGCTGTCAGCCTGGTGGCGGATGCCATTCGTCGTTCTCGTTCCGGATTGGCGGACCCCAACCGGCCTTATGGCTCCTTCCTGTTCCTGGGGCCGACCGGCGTCGGAAAAACCGAGTTGTGCAAGGCGCTGGCTGGGTTCCTGTTTGACTCGGAAGATCACCTGATCCGCGTCGACATGTCCGAATTCATGGAAAAACACAGCGTTTCACGCCTCATCGGCGCGCCACCCGGATATGTGGGCTATGAAGAAGGCGGTCATCTCACCGAAGCGGTGCGGCGCAAGCCCTATTCCGTCATTCTGCTCGACGAGGTGGAGAAAGCACATCCCGACGTGTTCAACGTGCTGTTGCAGGTGCTTGACGACGGCCGCATGACCGATGGCCAGGGGCGTACCGTGGATTTCAAGAACACCGTGATCGTGATGACTTCCAACCTCGGTTCGCAGAATATCCAGGCCATGGCGGGCGAACCCTACGCAGCCATCAAGGCCTCGGTGATGGAGGATGTGAAAACCTATTTCCGCCCCGAATTCATCAACCGCATCGACGAAGTGGTTGTGTTCCACGCCCTGGGCGAGGCGCATATCAAGTCCATTGCGCGCATCCAGTTGCAGTACCTGGAAAAACGGCTGGCCGCCATGGAGATGGGACTGGAAGTGAGCGAAGCAGCGCTGTCCGAGCTGGCAAGCGCCGGATTTGACCCGGTGTTTGGTGCGAGACCCTTGAAGCGGGCGATCCAGTCCAGTCTGGAGAACGCGCTGGCCAAGGAAATCCTGGCCGGTCATTTCGCCGCCAGGGACACCATCAGGGTGGATTGCCGAGATGGGGTGTTCAGCTTCGACAAGTCATAAGATCCGCTGTTTGCTGGAAAACCGGGCACGGAAACATGCCCGGTTTTTTTACGTCCAGAGTTTGTCTCCGGCTCACTTCAGGAACGTACACGGGCGTACTTTCCTGACCTCAGTAGATACTGTAGCCTCCTCGCTATTCCGTACCAGGCAGAAGTAGAGGGTTGGGGTATTGTTGCATACGATAAGCGACTGGCGGAATCCTCCCCAAAGACTCATGGGGCCGTTCATGGTTGTAGCGGTGCATCCAGTCCTCTGTCAGTTTCCTGACTTCGAGCAGTGACTCGAACACATAGCAATCCAGCACCTCGGTTCGATAGGAGCGGTTGAAGCGCTCGATATAGGCGTTCTGGGTCGGCTTGCCGGGCTGGGTAAACATGAGTTCCACTCCATTGTCTGCAGCCCACTGGGCCAGCGTCTGGCTGACCAGTTCCGGGCCGTTATCCAGACGAATCCGCCGCGGTTTGCCTCTGAGTTCCATCAACTCATTCAAGGCCCGCACCACACGCCCTGCCGGCAGGCTGGTGTCGATTTCGATGCGCAGGGCTTCACGGTTGAATTCGTCGAGTACGTTGAAGGTTCTGAAGCGCCGTCCATTCCACAAGGCGTCGGCCATGAAGTCGCAACTCCAGGTGTCGTTCGGCGTGCCGCCGGCGACCAAGGGTTGCTTGATTCGTTCTGGCAGTCGTTTCTTGCCCCGGCGAGGCAGGTTGAGCTTGAGTTGGCAGTACACACGCCACAGCACCGTCTTGCCCCAAGGCAAGGATCGGAATCGAAAGCTGTCATACAGCAAGCCAAAGCCGTGCCGTGGATTGACTGCCAGATAGGCTTGCATGGCATCAATAATTGCCCCGTCGTCGCGTGGCACTGGCCGGTAGTGCAGAACCGAACGTGCCAGGCGTACGGCTTGGCAGGCCCGGCGCTCCGACAAGCCGTGATCATCCATCAAGGCGCGTGCCAATTCCGCTTTGCGCGACGGGGCTAGAGCTTTCGGCTGACAACATCCTGCAGGGCGTTGTGCACCAGCGCCAGATCCGCATACATCTTCTTGAGCCGGACATTCTCGGCCTGCAGATTTTTAAGCTGCCGAAGGTGCGATACATCCATGCCGGCGTAGGCTGACTTCCACTTATAGTAGGTGGCATCAGAAATGCCATATTTGCGGCAGGTCTCGTTCACCTTGGCGCCAATTTCAACCTCTTTGAGGATGGTGACGATCTGTTGCTCGCTGAATCTCGATTTCTTCATGTAGAGCTTCCTTTCTGGGGGAAAACTCTACTTCAAATTGGTACGGTTTGGCGAGGAGGCTACAATACAGCCTCGCCAGCATCGGAAAAGCTGGATGTCGTACTCACAGCCAGTGAAAAATACATCATTAAGCGAAGTGTTCTTCCGGCGCTACGCGCGTATTGTGAATTTTCGGGTCGGCGATCAATGTCCGGACAGGCAAATCTCATGGCAGCTCGATCCGCGACCCACCGCTATTCGCGGCATCCAGTCCCGCCGCGGTCTTGCACTGGCGGCCGTCATCACGCCGCACTTCGCATAATTTATTGCAAGGAGAAATGAAATGAAAATGAAATTCAGAGCAGCATTGATTTCAGTTGCGTTAGTGGCTGGAATAGTGTCAGGCGCGGCGTATTCAGGCAATTTGCTCAAAGCCAACGGCGTTAGCACGGAAGCCGACGCCATCTTGTATTACCAGACCATCGACCCAGCCAACCAGAGGTTGACCCAGGCTGCCTGGAGAGACCTTAATGGCTTTAATGATCCCGGTAATGAAGTCGTTGTGGCAGGGGGGCATTTAAACACCTCTGATCTCGGATTCTGGCGAAGAATCGAGATGGTCATCGACAAGCGTCCCGGAAATGTGGGGAATGTTGCGTATACCACTTTCAACTTCGAGAGCGAGCAGGATGCGTTCCTTAACGTAAACGCAAAGTCCATCGTGAATATGGAATACTCCCCTGGCCCGAATGGCGACCGTATCACCAAGTTCTACATCTACGATGCCGCTGGCAATCGCAAGAACAGCACTTTCTTTGATCCTGACGTGGCCACGAGAGAAGAACTGTTCTTGCCAAACGGCTGCGCTTCCTGCCACGGTGGTGGGAACAAGGACTTTGCAACCCGTGGCGGCAAGACCGGCGGCGGATTTCTTGCGTTTGACTTCAACGTTTTCGGGTACGGAGCGCTGACATCCCGGGCAGATAATGAAGCCAATGTGAAGAAGCTTAATAAAGGGGTGCTAATGACAAAACCGCCCAGCGCCGTGAAAAGTCTGATAAGCGGGCTCTACGGCGGCACTAAACTGCCGTTGGCCACGCAGAACTCGGCTTACATGCCAAGCGACTGGGCTGGCGAGCCAGCACTCTGGAAGGTCGTTGTAACAGATTGTCAGGGCTGCCATACCCTGTCCGAAACTGAAGTACGGAACCTCGAGTACTGGAAAGATAACGTCGGGTCATTCCGTGAGGAAGTTCTCAAAAAGAAACTCATGCCGAATTCGCCTTATGCAAACAGGCGTTTCTGGAATACGAACAATCATCAGATCGTGGAGGATGCACTCAAACGCTTCCGCCCGTGATCAGTGATCTGAATTAGTCACTGTTCATATCACGGCTCTGTGCCAGGTGTCACTAAACAGGCGGTTGCTCCGGCAGCCGCCTGTTTTCTTTTCCAGGGTTTATGGAGCGGCTGGGCTGCGTAGCGCGTCCAGGGTTTAACTTGCCAATAAATGCCTGCGGAGTATGATTTTCCTCTCTCCGATCACCCGCAAGAAAAAGAGCAAATATGCTGTTGCTGGGACTTGAACTTGAAACAGGCGGCGCCTTCACTGCTCCGCCGGAAACGAATTTCATCACCAAAATCGGCCTGGTGCTCTGGGATACCGAATTTGTGCAGCCGGTCGATTTCCTTTCCCCGCTCTTCAAGCCCAATCGCCCGGCCGGCATTCGCACCCAGTGCGACGTCGATTGCCCGCGCAATTGCGCGAGCTGCAACCTGATTTGCCTGGCCGGCTTCCACGGCATGGTGAATCCATTCCGCCGCCGCTCGCCGTTTCCAGGATAATGCCCGGCATGCGGCAACGTTCTGAAATTCTGACCCTCGAATCCGCCGGTCGCGGCCTTTATGCCTTTACCGAGCGGGTGGCGCGCTGGGTGGGACAGTCCGGTTTTTCGGACGGCCTGCTGACCCTGTTTGTCCAGCATACTTCCGCCAGCCTCCTGATCCAGGAAAATTACGATCCCGATGTGCAGGCTGATCTGGAGCGCTTTTTCGCCAGACTGGTGAAGGATGGCGACCCTCTTTTCGCGCACAGCCTGGAAGGCCCGGACGACATGCCGGCGCATGTGCGCGCTGCGCTGACCCAGACCCATCTCTCCATTCCAGTGCGGCAGGGTGTAATGATGCTGGGGTCGTGGCAGGGCATCTATTTGTACGAACATCGTTATCAGCCGCAGCAGCGCAGGGTGGCGATCCATTTGATCGGGGAATGAATTTGGTGATCAGGAAAAATTTTCTGCGTTTGCTGTTTGCATTGCTGGGCATCCTGAGTGTGGATGCCGCCCTGGCAGCAGCGTTGAATGACGTGAACGCCGTGCCTCATCTCAATGCCGCCGGGCGCGATGGTTACCTGGCTTTCCTGCAGGCCGGTCAGCATCGTGCCTTTGCCATCGCGCCAGGCGGCGCCTGGGCCTGGAAGGACGGTGAAGTGACGGCGGACATGGCTGCCGATGCGGCGTTGCAGTCCTGTCAGAACAGCACGGCTCAAACCTGCGTGCTCTATGCGTTGGACGATCGGGTGGTATTCGATGCGAAAGACTGGAGCACCTTGTGGCGGCCTTACCGGAACCGGGCCGCGGCCGCAAAAGCCAGCACAGGCAAGGCACGCGGCGAGCGTTTTTTCGATCTTGCCGTCAAATCGCCATCCGGCAAGGCCATGAAGCTCTCTGATTTGCGCGGCAAGGTCCTGCTGCTGCATTTCTGGGGAACCTGGTGCCCGCCGTGCCGCAATGAAATGCCTGAATTGCAGAAGCTGCACCAGGCACTGGGCGGATCATCCGGCATCCAGATGGTGTTGTTGCAGATGCGCGAGGACCATGGCACTGCCAGCCTGTGGATGGATGCGCAAGGCTTCAAGCTGCCGCTATTCGATTCCGGCGTGGCGGATGCCGGTTCGGATACCTTGACCCTGGCCAATGGCAAGCAGATTCGCGACCGCGAACTGGCCCGGGTGTTTCCCACCACCTATGTGCTGGACAAGCACGGAATGGTGGTATTTTCCCATGTTGGACCGGTATCGGGCTGGCTGCAATATCTGCCTTTTTTACGTGATGTGGCAGCGAAGTCCGGCAAATAGGGAGGAGTGATTCCCGGCGCCGAAAATGAAGCCGGGCGCCGGTCGGGCGGGTTTGTATTATTTTGCAGCCGGCGTTTTGAGTTCCGGCGTCAGGTGTGGCGCGATCACTTGAAGCAGTTGCCCGAAAACTTTCGGGTTGCCTGCGATGATGTTGCCGCTTGCGAGGTAATTCTCGTTGCCTTCGAAGTCGCCTACCAGGCCACCGGCTTCCTGCACCAGCAGGCAGCCCGCAGCGATATCCCAGGGCTTCAGGCCAATCTCGAAAAAGCCGTCAAAACGGCCTGCGGCGGTATAAGCCAGATCGAGTGCGGCCGAGCCCGGACGGCGCAGCCCGGCGGTTTTCTGGATGAGGTCGCGGAACATGCCCATGTAGGCATCGATATGGGCGAAGTTGGTATAGGGGAAACCGGTGCCGATCAGCGCGTTTTTGAGATGTGTTTCCTTGGTAACGCGCAGGCGGCGATCGTTGAGGTAGGCGCCGCGGCCCTTGGTGGCGGTAAAGAGATCGTTTCGGACCGGGTCGTAGATCACCGCCTGGTTCAGAACGCCTTTATGAAGCAGGGCGATAGATACCGCATATTGCGGAAAGCTGTGGAGGAAGTTGGTGGTGCCATCGAGCGGATCGATAATCCACTGGTATTCGGATTCGCCGCGAACACCGCTTTCTTCTGCTAAAATTTCGTGGCTCGGATAGGCTTCCAGCAGGATTTCAATTATCGCGTCTTCTGCGGCGCGATCCACTTCGCTGACAAAATCATTGTGGTTTTTGCTTTTGACCGTCAGTTTGTCGATGTCGAGAGAGGCGCGGTTGATGATGTTGCCGGCGCGGCGCGCGGCCTTGACCGCGATGGTGAGCATGGGATGCATAGTGGTTTCGATGACTTTTAATGAACAGGAATTTGGCGCTATTTTACATGGGAAAGACCAGTTTTGAGTAACTCCGTGCTGGACAACATTCGTGTCGTGCTGAGTCACCCCAGTCACCCCGGCAATATCGGCGCGGCGGCGCGGGCCATGAAGACCATGGGACTGCACAATCTTTTTCTGGTGAACCCCAGGCAATTTCCCGATGCGATGGCCGATGCGATGGCCTCCGGCGCGAATGACGTGTTGCAGAATGCCGTGGTCTGCTCCAGCCTGGAGCCTGCCTTGCAGGGCGCGGTGCTGGTAGTGGGGCTGACCGCGCGGCACCGCGACCTGTCGCATACCATGTTGACCTTGCGTCAGGCGGCGCCGCAAATACTGGAACGGGCAGGCGAAGCGCCAGTGGCGCTGCTGTTTGGGACGGAGATGTCCGGGCTGTCCAACACCGAACTGGAAAAATGCCAGCTGCTGATTACCATCCCGGTCAATCCCGAATACAGTTCACTCAATCTGGCTGCCGCGGTACAAGTGGTGAGTTATGAGTTGCGCACCTGCGGTATCGTGACGGAGCCCATATCAAAAGACTTTCCCCCGGCCGCTTTCGAGGATGTGGAGCGGCTCTATGAGCATCTGGAGCGCACCCTGATCGAGATTGATTTTCTTGATCCCCTGGATCCGCGGCGCCTGATGACGAGATTGCGGCGCCTGTTTGCCCGCGCCGGGATGGAAAAGGAAGAAGTAAATATACTGCGGGGAATTTTGACGAAGGCCTGTCGAGGGCGGGTCCCCAAGTAAATAGTTGACTAAATCACTTGGTTATAGAATAATGCGATCATTGTATCCTTTTAGACATCATGTTCAAACATCTGCGTGAAGATATTGCAGTGGTGTTCGACCGCGACCCCGCTGCCCGCTCCCGTTGGGAGGTGTTGACCTCCTACCCCGGCGTGCATGCCGTTCTATTTCATCGCCTGACACATCGTTTGTGGGGGTGGCGGCTTTTCTGGCTGGCGCGGTTTACCGCGCATTTCGCACGCTGGATAACGGGTATCGAAATTCACCCTGGCGCCAGGATTGGACGGCGCGTGTTCATCGACCATGGCATGGGCGTGGTGATCGGGGAAACGGCAGAACTGGGCGATGATGTCACGCTGTATCACGGCGTCACCCTGGGCGGTACCTCATGGAAAAAAGGCAAGCGCCATCCCACGCTCGGCAAGGGCGTGGTGATCGGCGCCGGAGCCAAGGTTCTGGGTCCGATCCACATTGGCGATGGCGCCAAGATCGGCTCGAATGCGGTGGTGGTAAAGGACGTCCCAGCGGGTGCCACGGCGGTGGGTATCCCGGCACGCATTCTGGATGGCGAACAGGCCGAAAAGCGGGAAAGCCAGGCCACAATAATGGGGTTTTCCGCCTATGCCATCAGCGAGGACATGAATGATCCCATGGTCAAGGCGGTGCATAGCCTGCTGGATCATACGGTGATAACCGACCATCGTATCCAGCAGATACTGGATCATCTCTCTCGTCTTGGGGTGGAAATCAGCGATGCTGAAAAGGATACGGAAAAGTTCGATGTCAGTTATTTGAATAAAATAGTTGACTAAAATGGTATGGTTTAATATAGTGTTTGCAAGATGTACCCATTACAAAGAGGCTAAACATGCGTTTGACCACCAAAGGACGTTTTGCGGTAACGGCGATGATTGATCTGGCCATGCGTCATGGCGAGGGGCCGGTCACCCTGGCCGGGATCAGCGATCGGCAACGAATTTCCTTGTCATATCTGGAGCAGCTTTTCGGCAAGCTGAGACGTTACGGCCTGGTTGAGAGCGTGCGCGGTCCGGGTGGCGGTTATTGTCTGGCCATGGGGCTGGAAGGGATTACCGTGGCGGATATTATCCAGGCGGTGGATGAGCCGATTGACGCTACCAAGTGTGGCGGTTTGGGCAATTGCCACGATGATCTTCCCTGTATGACGCATGATCTGTGGACCAATCTCAATGTGAAAATTTTCGATTATCTGCAATCCGTGAATCTGGCCCAGCTGGTCGCTTCGCAACAGGGAAGCAAGCATCAGACACATTTGGATCATCGTTTCAAGCATGGCGAGGCGGCGCTTCTGTCGTGATCATGGCCCAGGGGTATTTCGATCACAATGCCACTACGCCCCTCGACGAGAGTGTGCTGGCGCGAATGATGCCCTACATGCAGGAGCAGTTCGGTAATCCCTCTAGCCGTCATGGCTTTGGCCGGGCAGCGCGCCAGGCGGTTGATGAGGCGCGCGAGCGGGTGGCGGACGCGGTGGGCGCACACCCCTCACAGATAATTTTTACCAGCGGTGGCACCGAGGCAAATAACCTGGCCATTCGCGGGATGGCGGCAGCGCTGCCGCCATCCCAGGTGATATGGGGCAGCATCGAGCATCCCTGTGTGGCGAAGCCGTGCCAGAGCCTGAAGGCACAGGGCTGGATGTCGCGCCCGCTGGAGGCGGATGCTGCTGGCCGGTTTGACATGAATGATCTAGCTCGGGCATTGGAGTCGACGACGGGCCTGGTCAGCGTGATGCTGGTCAATAACGAGACCGGCGTGTTGCAGGATGTGGCTGAAGTGGCAAAACAGGCGCGTGCGGCGGGTGCCCGGGTGCACACTGATGCAGTGCAGGCACTGGGCAAGGTCAGGCTGGATTTCGCGGAACTTGGCGTGCATGCCATGAGCCTGTCGTCGCACAAGGTTTATGGGCCGAAAGGCGTTGGCGCGCTGGTGCTCGACAAGCGCGTCGAATTGATGCCCCAGATGACCGGGGGCGGGCATGAAAAAGGTTTGCGTGCCGGCACCGAGAATGTGCCGGGTATTGTCGGCTTTGCCGCAGCCTGTGAGCTGGCGCTCGGGCGCATGGAGCTGGATGCGGAACGGCTTGGCCGGATGAGAGACGAGCTTGAGGCGGGTGTTGCGGTTCTGGGTGGCGTGATATTCGGTGCCAGGGCACAGCGTCTCGCAAATACCAGTTATTTTGCCTTTCCTGGCATCGAAGGAGAAACGTTGTTGATTGCGCTGGATCGCGCGGGCTTTGCGGTGGCCAGCGGCTCGGCCTGCGCCAGCGGCAGTTCCGAGCCAAGCCCAGTTCTGCTGGCCATGGGCGTCGAGCCGGAGCTGGCCAAAGGCGCGATCCGGGTGAGCCTGGGGCGTGGCAACAACATGCAGCAGACAGAATCATTTATCAGGGTCTTGCAGGTGGAGTTGGAGCGTTTGCGAGCCCTGTCAGCCGTAGCAGTCATGTGACTTTTTGGAGAATGTAATGAAGTTGCCGATTTACCTGGATTATTCCGCAACGACGCCGGTGGACCCCCGCGTGGCGGAACAAATGATCCCCTACCTGACCGAGAAATTCGGTAATCCGGCCAGCCGCTCCCACGCTTTTGGCTGGGAGGCCGACGAAGCGGTGGAGAACGCCCGCAAGCAGGTGGCCGGGCTGGTTAATGCCGACCCCAAGGAAATTGTCTGGACCTCCGGCGCGACTGAATCCAACAACCTCGCCATCAAGGGCGCAGCGCACTTCTACTCGGGCAAGGGCAAGCACCTCATCACCGTGGCCACCGAGCACAAGGCGGTGCTGGACACCTGCCGCGAGCTGGAGCGCCAGGGCTACGAGGTGACTTACCTCATTCCCGAATCCAATGGCCTGATTGATCTGGATAAATTCACCGCGGCGATCCGCCCCGATACCATTCTGGCCTCGGTGATGTACGTCAACAACGAAATCGGCGTGATCCAGGATATTCCCGCACTGGGCGAAATCTGCCGCAGCAAGGGTGTGATCTTCCACGTGGATTCCGCTCAGGCCAGCGGCAAGGTGGTAATCGACCTGCAAAAGCTGAAAGTGGACCTGATGTCCTTTTCCGCGCACAAAATATACGGCCCCAAGGGCATCGGCGCCCTGTATGTGCGCCGCAAGCCGCGTATCCGCCTCGAAGCGCAGATGCACGGCGGCGGCCACGAGCGCGGTATGCGCTCCGGCACGCTCCCCACCCACCAGATCGTGGGCATGGGCGAAGCATTCCGCATTGCGAAGGAAGAAATGGCGGCGGAAAACGAGCGCACACGCATGCTGCGCGACCGTCTCTACAATGGCCTCAAGGAAATCGAGGAGGTGTATATCAACGGCGACATGGACAACCGCGTGCCGCATAATCTCAATATCAGCTTCAGTTTCGTCGAGGGCGAATCGCTCATCATGGCGATCAAGGATCTCGCGGTATCGAGCGGCTCGGCCTGCACTTCCGCCAGCCTGGAGCCTTCCTATGTGCTGAAATCCCTGGGGCACAGCGACGAGCTGGCGCACAGCTCGATCCGCTTCTCCATCGGCCGTTTCACCACCGAGGAAGAAATCGACTACGCGATACAGCTGCTCAGGAACAAGATCGGCAAGCTGCGCGAACTCTCGCCGCTGTGGGAAATGTTCAAGGACGGCATCGATTTGAATACCGTGCAGTGGGCGGCACATTGATTAACTGGTGAGGCGTGAGGGGGTAGGGGTGAGGGGGAAACTCCTCGCCTCACCCCTCACCCCTCTCCCCTAACCGGAGATTTACTATGGCATACAGCGAAAAAGTACTGGATCACTACGAAAATCCGCGCAACGTCGGCTCTTTCGCCAAAGAGGAAGAAGGCGTGGCGACCGGCATGGTCGGCGCGCCGGCATGCGGCGACGTGATGAAGCTGCAGATCCGGGTCAACAAGGATGGCGTGATCGAGGACGCCAAGTTCAAGACCTATGGCTGCGGTTCGGCTATCGCATCGAGTTCCCTGGTGACCGAATGGGTCAAGGGCAAGACGCTGGATCAGGCGCTGGACATCAAGAATACCCAGATCGCCGAAGAGCTGGCTCTGCCCCCGGTGAAGATTCACTGCTCGATCCTGGCTGAAGACGCAATCAAGGCCGCCGTGGCCGACTACAAGGCCAAGCATGGCGAAAACGTGGTGACCGATGCCTGCAAGGGAGCGTGCTGATCATGGGTATCACAATGACCGAACAGGCTGCCAGACACGTCAGCAATTTCCTGGCCAAACGCGGCAAGGGTGTGGGTCTGCGCCTCGGCGTGCGCACTTCGGGTTGCTCCGGCATGGCTTACACGATTGAATTCGCCGACGAAATCGGTGCTGATGATTTGCAGTTCGACAGCCACGGCGTGAAAGTGCTGATCGATGCCAAGAGCCTGCCCTATCTGGATGGCACCGAACTGGACTACACCCGCGAAGGGCTGAGCGAGGGCTTCAAGTTCAACAACCCCAACGTCAAGAACGCTTGCGGTTGCGGCGAGAGCTTTAACGTATAACTCTGATGCACTTCGATTTCAGCAAAAACCATTTCGAGCTGTTCGGCCTGGCATCCGCGTTCCACATCGACATGGAGCGCCTGGACCTGGCCTACCGCGAAATCCAGACACTGGTCCATCCCGACAAATTCGCCCACCTGGGCGAGCAGGAAAAGCGCCTGTCGATGCAGTGGGCGACGCATGTCAACGAAGCCTATCAGACCCTGAAAAAGCCGCTCTCCCGTGCGCGCTACCTGTTGCATCTGCATGGCGTGGATACGCAGGAGGAAAGCAACACCGCCATGCCGGCGGAATTCCTCATGGCCCAGATGGAGTGGCGCGAGGCCATCATGGAGGCCAGGGAGGCGCAGGATGTCGCGGACATGGAGCAATTGCACAACCGCCTGCGCGCGGAAATGCGTGCACAGCATCAGGAACTGGGATGCCTGCTGGACGAGCAGGCGGACTACCAGGGGGCATCCGGACTGGTGCGCAAGCTGAAATTCATGGAAAAGCTGGGCGAGGAAATTGATGGCGCCCTGGAGTTGATGGAAGCTTAACCCCCCTCAGTCCCCCCTTATCAGGGGGGAAGCCGCTTTTCTCCTCCCCTGACAAGGGGAGGCCGGGAGGGGTTGGGGTCTGTTTAAAAAGGATTTTCATGGCATTACTGCAAATCGCCGAACCCGGCATGAGCGCCGCGCCCCACCAGCACCGGTTGGCGGTGGGCATAGACCTGGGTACCACCAATTCGCTGGTGGCCACGGTGCGCAGCGCGCTTGCCGTGGTGCTGAACGATGAAAATGGCCGTTCCCTGCTGCCGTCGGTGGTGCGTTATCGCGCCGATGGCGTGGAGGTCGGCTGTCATGCCATGCACGCGCAGGCGACGGACCCGCAAAATACCATTGTTTCGGTGAAGCGTTTCATGGGGCGCGGCCTGTCTGATATCGCCGATGCGGCGCACATGCCCTACCATTTTGTGGACGAGCCCGGGATGGTGCAAATCAGCACGGTTGCCGGGGTTAAAAGCCCGGTGGAGGTGTCTGCCGAAATCCTCAAGGTGCTGCGCCAGCGCGCGGAAAAATCCCTGGGCGGCGAACTGGTGGGCGCCGTCATCACCGTGCCGGCCTATTTCGACGAAGCCCAGCGCCAGGCCACCAAGGATGCGGCCCGGCTGGCAGGTATCAACGTGCTGCGCCTGCTCAACGAACCGACTGCCGCCGCCGTGGCCTATGGCCTCGACAATGGCTCAGAGGGCGTGTTCGCGGTGTTCGATCTGGGTGGCGGCACTTTCGATATTTCCATTCTCAAGCTTTCCCGCGGCGTGTTCGAGGTGCTATCCACCAATGGTGATTCCGCCCTGGGTGGAGATGACTTCGACCATCGGATTTATTGCTGGATACTTGAACAGGCCAGCCTTTCAGGATTGAACCACAGGGATGTCCGCTTGCTGCAGACCCATGCCCGCGCGGCCAAGGAAGTCCTGACCGAGCACGAGGAAGCGACGATTACCGCCGTGCTTTCCACGGGCGAGACGGTGGATCTGACCCTGAACACGGAAATATTTGCCAGCATCACCAAAAGCCTGGTCAGCAAGACCCTGGCGCCGACCCGCAAGGCCCTGCGCGATGCCGGGCTGTCGGTCGATGATATCAAGGGCGTGGTCATGGTCGGCGGCTCCACCCGCATGCCGATCATTCAGCACGCCGTGGGTGATTTTTTTGCCCAGGAACCGCTCAATAACCTTGACCCGGACAAGGTGGTGGCGCTGGGTGCCGCGATCCAGGCCAATGTGCTGGCAGGCAACCGGAGCGAAGACGACTGGCTGCTGCTGGACGTGATTCCGCTGTCGCTGGGCCTGGAAACCATGGGTGGCCTGGTGGAGAAAGTCATTCAGCGCAATTCCACCATCCCCGTGGCGCGCGCGCAGGAATTCACGACTTACAAGGACGGCCAGACCGCCATGAGCATCCACGTGGTGCAGGGCGAGCGCGAACTGGTCAGCGACTGCCGCTCGCTGGCGAAATTCGAGCTGCGCGGCATTCCTCCCATGGTGGCCGGGGCGGCGCGCATCCGCGTCACCTTCCAGGTCGATGCCGATGGCCTGCTCTCGGTCACGGCGCGCGAGCAGAGCACCGGCGTGGAGTCCTCGGTAACGGTCAAGCCTTCCTATGGCTTGAGTGACGAACAGATCACCGGGATGCTGCAAGCCTCGCTCACGTATGCCAGGGACGACATGCTGGCTCGCACCTTGCAGGAGGCACGGGTGGAAGGTGGCCGCCTGATCGAGGCGGTGGAAGCGGCGCTGGAAGAGGATTCTCATCTGCTGAAAGCGGGCGAGGGCGACAAAATCGCCGCCATGATCGAGCAGTTGCGCGCGGCCATAGCCGGCGACGACCACCGCCGCGTGACCCAGGCGGTGGAAACCCTCAACCACGCCACCGAATCCTTCGCCGCGCGGCGCATGGACGCCAGTGTCAACAAGGCCCTGACAGGGCACAAGCTGGAAGAACTGGAATCCTGAATGAGCTAAACCACGGAGCACACGGAGATCACGGAGAATGACGATCTTGCTTTTTTCTCTGTGATCTCCGTGTGCTCCGTGGTTATTAAAAAATGTGAGAATTAAACATGCCCCAACTGATCGTACTGCCCCACGTAGAACTGTGCCCCGAGGGCGCGGTGATCGAAGCCAAACCCGGTGTGTCCATCTGCGATACGCTGCTCGAAAATGGTATTGAAATCGAGCATGCCTGCGAGAAATCCTGCGCCTGCACCACCTGCCACGTGATCGTGCGCGAGGGACTGGAATCCCTCAACGAAGCCGAGGAACTGGAAGAAGACATGCTCGACAAGGCCTGGGGCCTGGAGCCGAACTCGCGCCTGTCCTGCCAGACCATCGTGGACGCTCAGGATCTGGTGATCGAGATCCCCAAGTACACCATCAACATGGTCAAGGAAGGGCATCACTAACATGAAGTGGACCGATGTGCACCAGATTGCCGAGGCGCTGTATGACAGCCAGCCCGATACCGATCCCCAGTACGTGCGCTTCACCGACTTGCACCAGTGGGTGACGCAACTGGACGGATTCAGCGACGACCCCAACCGCTCCAACGAAAAAATTCTCGAAGCCATCCAGATGGCATGGATGGAAGAAGCCGAATAAGCGCTTCATGATCGACGGGTAAGCCCATTTCGGCAGGTTTCATGCCATGTTAAACTTCTGCTCCAAAGAGGGTGGAAATGGCTGAAGACAGCGATCTTGAACGTACAGAACCCGCGTCGTCGCGGCGGATAGAGCAGGCAAGGGAGAAGGGCCAGGTCGCGCGCTCGCGCGAGCTGACCACGGTTGCCATCCTGCTCGCTGCGGGCGGCGGCCTGATTTTCATGGGGGGGGGCATGATGGAGCATCTGCGCTCCATGATGCGAAATAGCCTGACGCTGGACCGGGCTGTCATTTTCAATCCAGGTCAGATGCTGCAACAACTGCATCTGCATTCGCTGGATATCTTGCTGACTATTCTCCCTTTTCTTGGTTTGTTGATGGTCGTCACCGTGGCTTCATCCGTGGTGATTTCCGGCTGGCTGTTTTCGGCCCAGGCACTGGAACCGGATTTTTCTCGCCTCAATCCCCTGAAAGGGGTCACCCGCATCATTTCCTGGTCCGGCATGGCGGAAATGGTCAAGGCCATTGCCAAAACCGCACTCATTGGCGGTGTGGCCTTGTGGGTGGTGTGGCAGGACGTGAATGAAATCCTGTCGCTGGTGGCTGAGCCACTCGATTCCGGACTCCCTCATGCGGCTCGCATGGTGGGTTTCACTTTCATGGCGGTGTCCGGATCCATGCTGTTGATTGTCGCGATCGATGTTCCTTTTCAGTTGTGGAATCATGCAAAGCAACTGCGTATGACCAAGGAAGATGTGCGGCAGGAATCCAAGGAAACCGAGGGCGATCCGCATGTCAAGGCGCGGATTCGCCAGCTTCAGCGTGAATCGGCGCGGCGCCGCATGATGTCCGAGGTGCCCAAGGCCGACGTGATCGTTACCAACCCGACCCACTATGCAGTGGCTCTGCGCTATCAGGAAGGCAAGATGGGCGCGCCACAGGTGGTGGCCAAGGGTGCTGCGCTGCTGGCGCAACGCATTCGTGAGCTGGGCGAGGAAAACCGGGTGCCCATTCTGGAAGCGCCGCCACTGGCCCGCGCCCTCTACCGGCACGCAGAACTGGGTCAGGAAATCCCCGCCAAGCTGTATACTGCGGTGGCGGAGGTGCTGGCTTATATCTACCAGCTACGCCGCTACCGCACTTATGGCGGTACCGCGCCCGAAACGCCGCGCGAGTTGCCGGTGCCGCCGGAACTGGATTTTGTAAGGGAAGCAGTTTGATTCAATCAGAGGTTGCTAAATGAATGCCCGGGTGGACGCTCCGCCCCTGCTAAACCGCCGTGGCCTGAAAGGCCTGGTGGGGCCGGTTCTTATCATCCTGATTCTGGCGATGATGGTTTTGCCATTGCCGCCGTTTCTGCTCGATCTGCTGTTCACTTTCAATATTGCCATCGCGATGATCGTGATGCTGGTCAGCCTGTATACCCAGAAACCGCTGGAGTTCGCGGTATTTCCCACCGTACTGCTGGTCACCACCTTGCTGCGCCTTTCCCTCAACGTGGCTTCGACCCGCATCGTGCTGCTGGAAGGGCATACCGGGCCGGATGCCGCGGGCAAGGTGATCGAGGCTTTCGGGCATTTCCTGGTGGGCGGCAATTACACCGTCGGCATCGTGGTGTTCATTATCCTGGTGGTGATCAATTTTGTGGTGATTACCAAGGGCGCGGGACGTATCGCCGAGGTCAGCGCGCGCTTCACCCTGGATGCGATGCCCGGCAAGCAAATGGCCATCGACGCCGACCTCAATGCCGGGCTGATCGGCGAGGAAGAGGCCCGCAAGCGGCGCACCGAGATTTCCCAGGAAGCGGATTTTTTCGGCTCCATGGATGGTGCCAGCAAGTTCGTGCGCGGCGATGCCGTGGCCGGTATCCTGATCCTGTTCATCAACGTCATCGGTGGCCTGCTGGTGGGCATTTTCCAGCACAACCTCGATTTTGCCACCGCCGCCAACAACTACACCCTGCTCGCCATTGGTGACGGCCTGGTGGCGCAGATCCCGGCGCTGATCATTTCCACTGCCGCCGGCATGGTGGTGAGCCGCGTGGCAACCGATGAAGATGTCGGGCAGCAGTTGATCGGCCAGCTCTTCAACAAGCCAGCCGTACTGTACATCACCGCTTCTATTCTGGGCTTGCTTGGGGTGATTCCGGGTATGCCGCATGTCGCATTTTTTATTCTGGCCGGCGCTCTGGCGGGCACGGCTTACTATATTGAGCAAAAGGCCCGGGCCCCCGAAATTTCCGCCCTGCCTCCACCGGAAGCCGTCCAGCCGCCGGAAATGCAGGAAGTGAGCTGGAACGATGTGATGCCGGTGGATGCGCTCGGGCTGGAAGTCGGCTATCGCCTGATTTCCCTGGTGGATCGAACACAGGACGGCGAGCTTTTACGCCGGATTCGCGGCATCCGCAAGAAATTCGCGCAGGATATGGGCTTTCTGGTGCCGCCCGTGCATATACGCGATAATCTCGAGTTGCGCCCCAGTGCTTACCGCATCAGTCTGAAAGGCGTCGAGATCGGACAGGGTGAGGCTTACGCTGGCATGTATCTGGCGATCAACCCCGGCCGGGTGCTAGGCAACCTGCCAGGCACAACGACGACCGATCCGGCATTCGGCCTGCCGGCGGTATGGATTGAAGCCAATCTGCGCGACCAGGCTCAAACCTTCGGCTATACGGTGGTGGATTCCAGCACGGTGGTGGCGACCCATCTCTCCAATATCATCCAGACGCATTCCGCAGAACTGCTGGGGCGGGAAGAGACGCAGCAATTGCTGGATCACCTCGCCAAGGAATCCCCCAAACTGGTGGAGGAACTGGTGCCCAAACTACTGCCTCTGGGCGTGGTGCAGAAAGTGCTGCAGAATCTGCTCGATGAAGGCGTGCACATCCGTGACATGCGAACCATCATCGATACCCTGGCCGATCATGCCGGCCGCAGCCAGGATGCGGCCGACCTGACCGCAGCGGTTCGCGTCGCGCTGGGCCGTGCTATCATGCAGCAAATTTACCCGGGAGCCGCAGAGTTGCAGGTGATGACCCTCGAGCCCGATCTCGAACAGATCATGATGCATGCCGCCCAGGGCATGGGCGAAGGTTTGGGACTGGAGCCCGGATTGGCGGAAAATCTGGTGCAGCAAACTGCCAAAGCGGTGCAGCAGCAGGAACAGATGGGCCTGCCCGCCGTGCTGCTCGTGCCTGCGGCGTTGCGTCCGTTGCTATCGCGCTTCCTGCGTCGCGTGGCGCCTCAGCTTAAAGTGGTTTCCCACGCTGAAATTCCTGATTCCAAAAATATTCGCGTGACTGCCGTGCTGGGTGCCAGAGCATGAATGTAAAAAAATTCCGCGCTGCCAATACCCGTGAGGCCTTGCGCCAGGTCAGGGATGCCCTGGGCGCGGATGCCATCATTCTTTCCAACCGCTCTGCGGATGGCATGATTGAAATCATGGCCGTGGCCAATATGGATGTGGCCTCCCTCGCTACGCCCGCGCTGGCTGCGGCACCGGTAATCAGCCAGCCGCGCAAGCCGCAAAGCCAGCCGCCGCGTCATGAACCCCCCTTGAGTCCGGCCAGCCAGGAGCCGCGTCCGCTCAAAAGGGAAGATATCAGCGTACTGCAACGCATCCGCCAGGAAGCCATGCTGGACGCGGTTTCCCCCGTTGCCGCGCAGCATGTCAAACCCCAGGCCGCGCTGCCTGCCGCACCTAATGCCATGGATGGCGTGGTGCAGGAAATGATGCATGAAATTCGCTCCCTGCGCGGCATGCTGGAGGGGCAGTTGGCAGGCCTGGCGTGGGGTGAGTTGCAGCGCAGCGACCCGATCAAGGTGGAGGTGCTGCGCCACATGCTGGCCGTGGGGTTCAGCCCCGCTCTGTCGCGCCAACTGCTGGAAAAGCTGCCGCCCGGTGGTGACTTCAATCGCGGCATGAAATGGGTCAAGGCCGCACTCGTACATAATCTGCGCGTGGTCAAGGATGGCGGCGACATAATAGACCGTGGCGGCGTCTATGCTCTGGTTGGCCCGACCGGGGTCGGCAAGACCACCACCGTGGCCAAGCTCGCGGCGCGTTGCCGCCTCAAGCATGGCGCCAACAAGCTGGCCTTGTTGACGACCGATAGCTACCGGATCGGTGCGCACGAGCAGTTGCGGATTTATGGAAAAATTCTCGGCGTGCCAGTGTATGCGGTCAAGGATGAAGCCGATTTGCAGTTTACGCTCGCTGATCTGCAGAACAAGCATCTGGTGCTGATCGATACCGTGGGCATGAGCCAGCGCGACCGCCGGCTGGAAGAACAGGTGGCCCTGCTGACCGGCGGCGGCCGCAGCGTCAAGCGACTGCTTCTGATCGGCGCCAACGCGCAGGGCAGCACGCTGGAAGATGTAGTGCGTGCCTACAAGGGCTCTGGAATGGATGGTTGCATCCTGACCAAGGTGGATGAGGCGATCAGTTTTGGTGGTGCGCTCGATGTCATTATCCGCCATCAATTGCCGCTGAATTACATCACCAATGGACAGCGCGTCCCTGAAGACCTGCACCTGGCGAATGCCTCATATCTGGTGGACCGGGCCTTCCGCCCACCCGAAACGCATGCATCGTTCAGTCTGGAAGAAGGGGAATTCCCTCTGGTGATGGCCGGCGTCAGCGACGAGAGCGCATCCGGCGCGGGGACGCTGCGTGGCTGAAGTCATGCAGGATCAGGCCGCGGGATTACGCCGCTTGCTGTCCGGTGATTTCGTGCGCATTGTGACGCTTACCAGTGGCAGGCGCGGGGTGGGTAAAACCACAGCCTTGATCAATCTGGCGGCTGCGCTGGCCAAACGCGGCAAGCAGGTGATGGTGCTGGATGAGCATCAGGGCGCGCATAGCGTGGTTGGCATGCTGGGCCTTACCCCTTACTACGACCTCGGCCATGTCGTCAGGCGCGAACGCAGCCTGGAGCAGGTCATGTTGTCAGGCCCGGAAGGCATCATGGTGGTTCCCGCCGGCCAGGGCGTGCAATCCCTTGCGGTCCTTGGAGCGGAAGAGCAGGTCTCGCTGGTGCATGCTTTTGGCCAGCTTTCGCTGCCGGTCGATGTGGTGCTGGTCGATGCCGTGGCGGGCGTGGCAAGCCATGTCCTGCCGCTCAGCCTGGCGGCTCAGGAGCTGGTGCTGGTGGTGGATCCCCGGCCGGCTTCGATGACCGATGCCTATGCCCTGATCAAGGTGCTGAATCAGGGCTTCGCACGGCGCAGTTTTCATATTATTGTGAACCGGGTGGCCAGCCCTGAAGAGGGTGAGGCAGTGTTCAGCAATGTGGCCTCCGTGGCGAGCCGCTTTCTCAAGGTGTCGCTGGATTACATGGGATGCGTGCCGCTTGACGAGAAACTGCATCGCGCCACCCAGTTGGGTCGCTCGGCAGTGGACGCTTTCCCTGCAACCGCGGCGGCCCAGACATTTCGCGATCTGGCGGAAGCGGTCGATCAGTGGCCGTATCCCGATGGTGAAGGAGGGCAACTGGAGTCTTTCATGCAGCGTCTGATTCAGACCAGCCGTGCGGCGGCGGGTGAATCCGGCTTGCCGGGACGGGTTTGAGCGGCAATATGTATCAGGCTAACGGCAAACTGCAGAGCAACGATCAGTATGTGGCGCAGTATGCGCCGCTGGTCAAGCGCATCGCGCACCATCTGGCGGCAAAATTGCCGCCCAGCGTTCAGGTTGACGACCTGATTCAGGCCGGACTGATTGGCCTGCTGGACGCGATTGGCCACTATGACGCGACACAGGGCGCGCAGTTCGAAACTTATGCCAGCCAGCGTATTCGCGGTGCCATGCTGGATGAGTTGCGCGAGGCTGACTGGGCGCCACGTTCGTCGCGCAAGAGCATGCGCACCATCGAGGCCGCAATCAGCAAACTCGAGCAGCAACTGGGGCGATCTCCGGGTGAGCAGGAACTGGCCAGGGAGTTGCATGTGCCGCTGGAGGAGTACCAGCAGATGTTGCTGGATGCGCGTGGTCATCAGTTGGTGCATTATGAGGATTGCCGGTCCGAAGGCGAGGATGACTTTTTCGAGCGCCATGCGGCTGATGGGCGGCCCGGTCCTCTCGGGCAAATCGAGGATGGCGCATTTCGTGCCGCGCTGGTGGAGGCGATCAAGGATCTGCCGGAACGCGAGCAGTTGATGATGAGCCTGTATTACGAAGAGGAGTTGAACTTGAAGGAAATCGGTGCAGTACTGGGCGTGACCGAATCTCGTGTCAGTCAGCTCCATAGCCAGGCAGTCGCACGTCTGCGCAGCCGGCTCAAGGATTGGTTGAACCGCTGATGCGTGGCGGCGTGGACCTGATCAGTATTGCCGGCCTGCTGCTGGGCCTGGCTGCCATTGTTGGCGGGCAGATTCTTGAAGGTGGGAATGTTGCGTCCCTGATACAGGTTACGGCATTTTTCATCGTGATTGGCGGCACCATGGGTGCTGTCATGCTGCAAAGCTCGCTGCCTGTTTTTCTCAACGGAATGAGGTTGCTCAAATGGGTAATTGTGCCGCCTCAGGCGCACCCCGCAGAACTGATCGAGGAGCTTCTTGGCTGGAGCCAGATTGCCCGTAAAGGCGGCCTGTTGGCGCTGGAACCGCTGATCGATGCCTTGTCCGACCCTTTCAAGCGCAAAGGTCTGCAGATGCTGGTTGACGGCGCGGAACCGGATAAAATCCGCGAAGCCCTGGAGGTGGAAATCAATACCTATGAGGAACACCAGCGCCAGGCCGCGAAGGTATGGGAATCGGCTGGTGGTTACGCGCCCACTATCGGTATTCTGGGCGCGGTGATGGGGCTGATTCACGTGATGGAGAACCTGTC
>JBAZID010000019.1 GCA_041651995.1 Sulfuricella sp.
GCCGAGCAGCACAGGCAAGCCGGGGGCAGTCGGCGAGCACTGTCTGAGCGCGTAGCGCGAGTTGCGCAGCCGCCCGGCTTGACGAGCAGCGCAGGGAACCCCCGAAGGGGGCGGTGGATGGGGGTTGCCTTCTTTTCTCGCCGCGACCTGTGCGCAGCACAGAGCATCCGGCGGGGACACTCCTTGCGGGTGGGATTACCTTTCTTGGCAAAGCAAGAAAGGTAATCAGCCGCCGGGCTGCCCCCGGCAATTAATCACACTGCAAGCCAGTTGTAGGCCGCGTAGGTTGGGGTGACGCAGGAACCCCGGCATTTCCCCGGTCCTCTCCTGAGGCTACGGTTTGTTGGGGTTCGCAGGCTCACCCCAACCTACGTGGCTATTCTCTGTGTAATCCGCGCCCCAATCCGCCGGGAGTATCCCGTCACGGACATAGCGTTGCAGCGACGAATGCGGCCAGGCAATGGGCGTTTTCGCGTGGCCGTGTTTGACCGGGTTGTAATGGATGTAATCGACGTGCCGGGCGTAATCGTTTTCGTCGCGGATTTGGTGTTCCCAATAGCGTCGTTGCCAGATGCCCCTTTCTCCCTTGGCGATTCGGCTCGAAGCGATGCGCTCGACCTTGGGCAGGGCGCGGGAAAATCCGGCTTTGATCAATGCCCAGCGGGTGGGGTAATCCGTATCGCCGGGCGGCAAGGTCCAGACGGTATGGAGATGTTCCGGCAGGTTCACGATGGCGTCGATATTAAAGGGATGATGTTCGCGGACCAGGCGCAGGCTGGCGCGCAGTTGGTCGATGTGTCCGGTCAGCAGGGATTTCGACCTGTCGGCCAGGTTGACGGTGAAGAAAAACGTGCCGCCTGCTGTGAAGGCGCGGGTGTAATTGCTCATGGCGGCGGGCCAGTGTTGGGGTTCGCGGGCTCACCCCAACCTACCGGGGCATGCGTACCGTTACAGGGTTGAGTGTTCGTCGGCAAAGGAGCCAGCTCGTTTGTTAAAGCCGTTCCATGCTTCAGCCGCAATGTCGGCGTAACGCGCTTCATCCGCCGAAAGAGCCTTGCTCATCCTTCTTTCTTGAATTTCCAGGCTCTCGTCACGCTTTAGCCTGGCGGGGCTCTTACTTACTTGATTTTCTTGGGTAACGCTCATGGAAATACCTCCTGTGCATATGGTATTCACATTGCCATTGTTTGGAAAGCGTGTCTGGGTGACGAAGATCCGTTGTGGCTCGCACTCAAGGTGTGAAAGCAGCAAAAAAAAGGAACAGGATGCGGTCATCCTGTTCCCTGGTCTGCTGCGGTTGCTGCCGCTTGGCTTATTTCTTCGTCGGGCAGGAATTCATCCCCAGCAGCGGATAGAACGGGCACCAGCCCATCAGGCCGGTGGCCAGCGGCACGATGCCGATCAGGCCCCACAGCCACAGGCCGCTTTCATCGCCCAGCACGAAGGTCAGCGCCAGCAGTACCACACCGGCCGTGATGCGCAACACCTTGTCGATTCCACCTACGTTGGCTTTCATTTTTGCTTCTCCTGATTGAATGGATGATGGCGGAATGATAGGCAAGGCAGGGCGGGGTGTATGTGACTTTGGTTACATTGCAATGGCGCGCAAGGCTTCGGGGTCGAGTACCCTGATCTGCTCGCGGCCCAGTTCGAGCATGCCCTGGTCCTGAAAGCTCTTGAGCAGGCGGCTGATGATCTCGCGCACGCTGCCGAGTTCGTCCGCCAGGCCCTGGTGGGTGGCATGGATGACATCGCCTCTGGCCAGCAACAGCGCTGCCAGCCGTTGATCCAGTTTACGGAACGCCACTTCTTCCACCAACTGCATCAGCAGCGCCAGGCGTTCACCGAAAAGGTTGAAAATATAGGCGCGGAAGGGCGGGTGCTGCTCGATCAATTGGGAAAACAGCGCACGCGGCAGCACCACCGCGCTCAGGCTGCCCTCCGCAATGCCGCGCGCGGGGTAGGCGTTCTGGCCCAGCAGGCAGCTGCTGGTGATGATGCAGCTTTCTCCCGGGGCCACGCGGTAAAGCTGCAACTCACGCCCGTTGGCTCCGGCACGGCTGACGCGCACCGAACCCGTCAGCGGCATGGGAAAAGCCTGGCAGGGGCTGCTGGATTCGAACAGCACGGTGCCGGCGGGCGCCTCGATATAGGTGGACTCCCGGTCGAGCCGCCGCTCCAGATCGGCGGGCAGGCCCCGCAGCGACGGAAACAGCGTGAGCAGTTGTTCCTTGATTGCATCATTCATGCCTGGCATTCCTTTTAGCCCAGATAATCCATTCCGATACCCAAACGGCTAATGAGCTATCTGGGTTTAGAGCAGGTTTCAAGTTCATGTTTATACCAGAAAGTGATGAATGCAAGGGGTGAGGCAGCGGGATGCTTGTTCCATGTTTCAGTACTCACTGTCTGATCAATCCCATAAAGAAATTTCATGCAACAAAACCTGAACGATTTTGTCAACTAATTATGTCCGGTTGCACCAGGATGTGGCCGGATGAATCGAGTATCAGAATGAACAATTCAAGGAGGTGCAAAATGTTCGACATCAACCAAATGACAGCCGATGCTGCACGCAGCCGTGGCCCGCAGGGCATGTTGGCGGAGCTGGATGACTGGTCAGTCAGCGGGGCGGAAAAAATTGCCCGTCAGGAGGGCATCACGCTCACCGACGCACATTGGGCAGTGATCCACTTATTGCGCGAAAATTACCGTCACCACGGCCTGGCGCCACACGCGCGGCAATTGCTGTGCGGGCTGGAGGAGCATTTCGGGCGCGAAGGTGGCAGAAAATACCTGTATCAGCTCTTTCCACGCGGCCCGGTTTCACAGGGCTGCCGGATCGCGGGCTTGCCCTTGCCAGCGTATAGCAGCGACCCGTCTTTCGGCAGTGTAGAGTAGGGTTTCAGGTGGGGGTCGGCCTTTCTCGGTGCCTGACTGATCATCCCGGTCTGATTCCGGTAGAATCACGCCTTTTGAGTTCAAGCCATGTGGTTCCGGAACCTTCAGATTTACCGCCTGCGCGATTGCGCCATTACCCCCGACAAACTTGAAGAAGCGCTGGCGGGCCTGGCTTTCCAGCCCTGCGGCAACATGGACATGCAAAGCCGCGGCTGGCTGGCGCCGCGCGGCGAGGGCGGCGCGCTGGTGCATGCACTCAAGTCACAGATGCTGATCGCGCTGGGCGTGGAGCAAAAGCTTCTGCCCTCCGCGATCATCAACCAGTACGCCCAGGAGCGTGCCGAAGAGATCGAGGAGCAGCAGGGCTACAAGCCTGGACGCAAGCAGTTGCGCGAGATCCGCGAACGGGTGGCGGAAGAATTGCTGCCGCGAGCGTTTGCCCGCCGCCGCAAGACCTATGCCTGGATCGACCCGCTTGGCGGCTGGCTGGTGATCGATGCCGCCAGCCCGGCCAAGGCCGACGAACTGGTCGAAACCCTGCTCAAGTGCAGCCCGGACATCACGCCCGCCCTGGTCCGGACCCAGCTATCCCCCATGAGCGCCATGACCGGCTGGCTGGCCGCGATTGCCCCCTCCCCTAACCCTCCCCCGCAAGCGGGAGAGGGGGACGCAGGCTCGCTGCGCGAGGTTAATTTCACCGAGGCACCTGCCGGTTTCAGTATCGACCGCGACTGCGAACTGCTTGCGCCGGGCGAGGAAAAATCGCTGGTGCGCTATGTGCGCCATCCGCTCGAAGCGGACGAAATCCGCGATCATATCGCGTCCGGCAAGCAGGTCACCAAGCTGGCCATGACCTGGAACGACCGCATTTCCTTCGTGCTGAATGAGAATATGCAGGTCAAGCGCCTGTGCTTTCTCGATCTGCTCAAGGAAGAATCCGAACAGCAGGCCGAAACCGCCGATGAACAGTTCGACGCCGATTTCGCGATCATGAGCGGAGAACTGGCGCGCTTTCTGCCCGATCTGGTCGAGGCGCTGGGCGGTGAGGCGGTTGTGGTTTGAGAGGAGCGCGGCTGCCGGCTCAGTGGCCGCCGGTTTCCTGTTCCATTCCCGGGGTGTAAGTGGTCACCCGGTTCCGCCCGCCTTCCTTGCTTGCATAGAGCGCGGTGTCGGCTTCATGAATCAGCGCCTCGTATTTCTCGCTGCGTGAGCGTATTTGCGTGAGTCCCACGCTGATCGTCACCGGAATCTCGACATCCTTGAATTTTATGGGGGCTTGCGCAATGGCCTCGCGCAGCCGCTCTGCCAGAATTTGCGCGCCGTGCAACTCTGTTGCCGCCAGCATGATGCTGAATTCTTCCCCGCCGTAGCGGCCGAAAATATCCGTGCTGCGCAGCATGGGCGTAATGCGGCTAGTGACTTCGCACAGTACTTGATCTCCCGCCAGATGCCCGTAGGTATCGTTCACTTTCTTGAAGTGGTCCAGATCGAACAGAATCAGGGAGAAAATGCCGCCATAACGCTTGCAGCGGCCGAACTCGCTGTCCAGATGCTGCTCGAGATAACGGCGGTTGAAAATGCCGGTCAATCCATCCCGGCTGCTGCTTTCTTCCAGGGCGGCCATCGTCTGTTTCAGCATTGTCTGCGAGATGCCGGTGTCGGTGGCGTCGAACAGGGTCACGCACACCGCCTCAACCTCGCCCTGTTCATTTTTCACCGGCAGGAAGGTGCAGTTCTGGTACATGAAATCGACGCCGCCCGTAATGGGACGGTTATGCGGGAAGCGGAACAGGTAGGGTCTTTGTTCCCAGGAAGTGAAAGCAAAATTCTTCAGGATAAAAACACTGTCTATTTTTTTCTTGAGCCAGTTTTTTGGCAACTCGGGAAAAGATTCGAACAGGTTTCGGCCCACCACGTCCGCAGCGCTTTGGCCGCTGTGGTTGGCCATGAAGTTGTTCCACAGGGTGACTTCCATCTCCCTGTTGATAACAAATATGCCTACGTCCACCCATTTGACAATGAAGCCGGGAAGACCGTGAGTGTCTGTCGATTCGGGCATGTGCTCGCTGCTGGAGGTCAGAAGGATTCGATGAAGGCGTCGATGACGCCACGCATGCGCTCGATTGCTTCTTCGGGCATCAGCATGACCAGGTGAGCGGTGAATTTTCGCTCTTCCAGGCGGAAGTTGACTTCCATCAGCAATGCGTGCGACCAGCTCAATTTTTCCGGCATCAGCAGCGTCTCGACCGGGATTTTTTCGCCAATCAGGGAGGGCGCCGAAAAGCTGAGCTCAGTGCGCAACTGCTCGGCAATGCCGCACAGGCAGGCGCCTACCAGGACGTTGCTGACATCGAGCAGCAATTCCTGCTCGGCGGCGCGGTCCAGTTCGTCGTCGTAGCCCATCAGGTCGGCCAGATCGTTGCAGCCATCCTGGCCGTAAATGACCAGCACCTCGCCGCGCAGATAGCCGTTGAAGGATTGCCGGGCGGCCGTCACCTCGGCATTCCTGCCGATCAGTTCATTCATGGAATTGGCGACTTCCTCCACTCCCACGATATTGATGCGAGGGATGGAGAGGGTGACGAAAGTGTCGAGAATCGCCGCCAGCGAAGCGCCGGCCTGGCCCATCGCCACGTTGGTGATTTCCTGCAGGGCGTCGCGCTGGTCAGCGCTTAGCGGAGTCAAAGTCATAAAATCCATAATCCTTGAGAACCGACTCGATTACTTCGGGGCTGACCGGCTTCTTCACAAAGGCAATCGCACCAAGCGATTTCACCCTTTGCTGGGCAATTGGCTGAATATCGGCCGACACAACAATCACGAGGCTGTTCATGTCTTCCTGGCGCAGGGTTTCCAGAACCTGGTAGCCATCCATGATGGGCATGGTCAGGTCGAGAAACATGATCTCCGCTTTTCCTGCCCGGTAGGCTTCCACCGCTTCCACGCCATTGCTGGCCTGGGTGATTTCCATCTCCCAGTGCGCGGGCAGGGACTTGATCAGCATCTTGCGGGCCATCGCCGAGTCATCAACAACAAGTACAGAAACAGGCATAGAACTCAAGGCTCAAAAAATTGGTTGATGTGGCATCAGGGGGCATTGGCGTCACCCCCAAAAACCCTGGTTTGTGCAAGTGCATTCTTTTAACTGCAACGGATTTCGCGTCACGGCGCAAATTTAATTGATGGACATAGCAGAACTAATTATCACACAAATCCGGGTCCGGTGAAAACAAGCGGATGCCGGTATCCGCTTGATGCCAGCTCCTTGTGCTTCGGTATTTTTGCGCAATTCCCTCTCCCCCCGTACCAGGCAAAACGGCTATGATGTTCCTGCCGTACACGAGTTGCATGGCAAACTGCCGATTTGGCGTGTGCCGCCTCATCGCGGGAACAGGCTATTTAGCCTGCCGTAACCAGGGTATCCAAATCCATGATTGAATTCTCAGAACAGGAACGCGCCGCGCTCGAGCAGTGGCTGGCATCCCCCGTTTTTAATAACAAGGCCCTGGGCGTGATCCAGTTGCAGGGCTTCTTTTGTGCCGTGATCAGCGCCCCTGACACCATTCCCGCCAGCCGCTGGATGCCGGATGCGCTGGGCAGCGAACTGGCCTATGAATCGCTGGAACAGGCTCAGGAGTTCATGGATTTGCTGACCCGCTTTTACACTAGCGTGTCCACTGCGCTGGCGGATGGGCAGGCGCCCGGATTTATCCTGAAGCCGCAGGCGACCCCGGATCAGGCGCCGGATTACCCCGCCTGGTGCGATGGCTATATCCTCGGCTGGGGCTTGTCCACGGAAGAGTGGCTGCAGCCGGGCAACGAGGTGCTGAAAAAGCTGACTTTCCCCATCCTGCTGCTATCCGGCGCCTTCAAGGAAGATGCCGAGCGCAATGGCGGGGAATTCATGCCGGACGAGGAATATGCGAAATTGCAGCAGGAGTGCATGGATGTGCTTCCCGGCGCCGTGGCCGGGATTTACAATTTCTGGCATGCACGGAGCAAAAATGCGCCGGTGAAGCGCGATACCCCCAAGGTGGGGCGCAACGAGTCCTGCCCCTGCGGCAGCGGCAAGAAATTCAAGCAGTGCTGCGGAGCGGAAAGGACACTGCATTGATCAAAAGCATCAACCAGCGCATCGCCGAAGAGCTCGGCGCGCGCGAAGCCCAGGTGGCCGCCGCGGTGGCCTTGCTTGACGAAGGTTCCACCGTGCCCTTCATCTCGCGTTACCGCAAGGAGGCGACCGGGGGCCTCGATGATACCCAGTTGCGCAATCTCGACGAACGCCTGCGCTACCTGCGCGAGCTGGAGGAACGGCGCGCGGCCATCCTCGCCAGCATCACCGGGCAGGGCAAGCTGACGCCCGAACTGGAAAACGCCGTTAGCAGCGCGGAAAGCAAGGTCGCGCTGGAAGACCTGTATCTGCCCTACATGCAGAAGCGCCGCACCAAGGCGCAGATCGCCCGCGAGGCGGGGCTTGAGCCGCTGGCCCTGGGCCTGCTGGAAAACCCCGCGCTGGCGCCTGAAGCGGCCGCCGCGACTTACCTCAACCCCGAACTGGGCGTGCCGGACGTCAAGGCCGCGCTCGACGGGGCGCGCCACATCCTGATGGAAAAATTCGCCGAGGATGCGGAACTGCTGGGCCGCCTGCGCGAGTCGCTGTGGCAGGAAGGCATGCTGACCTCCGTGCTGGAGGAAGGGCAGGCCGAGGCGGGGGCCAAGTTCTCCGACTATTACGAGCACCGCGAGCCGGTCAGAAGCGCGCCTTCGCACCGCGCCCTGGCCCTGCTGCGGGGGCGCAACGAAGGCGTGCTGCGCCTCTCGCTGGTGGTGGGGGAAGAAGACCCGGCATCGCCGCGCAGCGCGCCCCACCCCTACGAGGCAGTGATTGCCCGGCGCTTCGGCATCGCCGCCCAGGGCCGCGCCGCCGACCGCTGGCTGGCGGACACCGTGCGCTTCGCCTGGAAGGTCAAGATCTACCCCCATCTCGAACTGGAACTGATTACGCGCCTGCGCGAACGCGCCGAGGCTGAGGCGATCCAGGTCTTCGCCCGCAACCTGCACGACCTCCTGCTGGCCGCGCCGGCCGGGCACAAGGCGGTGCTCGGGCTCGATCCCGGCATCCGCACCGGGGTCAAGGTGGCGCTGGTGGACGGCACCGGCCTGCTGCTGGAAACCGCCACCATCTACCCCCACGAGCCGCGCCGCGAGTGGGACAAATCCATCGCCATCCTCGCCGCGCTGGCCAAAAAGCATGGCGCGGAACTGGTCAGCATCGGCAACGGCACGGCCTCGCGCGAAACCGACCGCCTCGCCGCCGAGCTGATGCAGCGCCATCCCGAATTGAAATTGCAGAAAATCGTGGTGAGCGAGGCTGGCGCCTCGGTGTATTCCGCTTCCGAGCGCGCCGCAAGGGAGTTCCCGGAGCTGGACGTGTCGCTGCGCGGCGCGGTGTCGATTGCCCGGCGCCTGCAGGACCCGCTCGCCGAGCTGGTGAAAATCGACCCCAAGGCGATTGGCGTCGGGCAGTACCAGCACGACGTCAACCCGTCCGACCTGGCGCGCGCCCTGGATGCCGTGGTCGAGGATTGCGTCAACAAGGTGGGCGTCGATCTCAACACCGCTTCCGAGCCCCTGCTGGAGCAAGTTTCCGGCCTGAGTCCAACGCTGGCGCGCAACATCGTCGAATTCCGCAACACGAATGGCGCATTCAAAAGCCGAGCGGCCTTGAAAAAAGTGCCGCGCCTGGGTGAAAAGGCCTTCGAGCAGGCCGCCGGTTTCCTGCGCATCAGCAACGGCGACAACCTGCTCGATGCCTCGGGCGTGCACCCCGAGGCCTATCCGCTGGTGCAGAAAATACTGGATGCCAGCGGGCGCGAGATGCGGCAGCTCGTCGGCGACAGTGCCTTCCTCAAAAGCCTGGACCCGCGCCGCTTCATCGACGATAAATTCGGCCTGCCCACGGTGACGGACATCCTGGCCGAACTGGAAAAACCCGGCCGCGACCCGCGCCCCGAGTTCAGGACCGCGACCTTCCGCGAGGGCATCGAGTCGCTCAAGGACCTGCTACCCGGCATGCTGCTGGAAGGCGTGGTGACCAACGTCACCAACTTCGGCGCTTTCGTCGACATCGGCGTGCACCAGGATGGCCTGGTGCATATTTCCGCCCTGGCCGACAAGTTCGTCAAGGACCCGCACAGCGTGGTCAAGGCCGGCCAGGTGGTGAAGGTCAAGGTGCTGGAAGTGGACGAAAAGCGCCGCCGCGTCGCGCTCACCATGCGCATGGGGGATGAACCGGGGCAGGCGGCAGTGCGTGAAGAGAAGCGGCCTGCCAGCCCCAGACCGGCGCCTCGCCCGCAGCAGCCCGGCAAACCTCAGTCGCAACAATCCGATGGCGCGATGGCGGCGGCATTTGCCAAGCTGAAAACGCGTTGAATTGAATTGGCGGGGGAATGGCGCTGGTGCGCCATTGAAGCGCCATAGGCGGAGCGGAAAGTCTCAGCGAATGAATGTCGGTTTCAGCCAGGAACTGACATTCATCGAAGCTTGGTCGTCGTCGGCAAATCGGCCTGAACTGCCGGTGGTGCCTAGATGGATCAACGACCGGTGTGGTGACTTCTCCAGCCATTTGAATTGCGACTTCGTGCACTCAATCTGTTGAAACCAGTTAGGCCGCAGCTTAGCAAAGCAGTGTAAGTTTGGCCTGCGCAACATCCCATGATTTTCTCCAGTCAAGCTTGCGTTGTGGCATGTCATTTACCTTCATGATGATGCCCGTCAAATCACATGATGCCAACCCGCCCTGGAATTCAATCATCTGGCGATAGCAGTGTACTAGGTCGTTCAGCGATCCAAGGGAGCTGCGGCTGTCTGTCTTTGCGTAGACGCCTGACTCATAGTGTGCGAAAGCCCTGTCTATGGCGGCACTTGGCAGCCCCCGCATTTCAAGCAACTGCTGAAGGCCGGCGAGCATCATGTTGGGCAAGCTTTGGACTGTGACGGGCTTCTTGCCTTGGAATAGGGTGAAAGAGAGTAATGTTGATTCGCTCATGAAAATATAAATCTTTCGCCTGTCAGCTTCGAAGCGATTGACGTACCAGTTGCCAAGGGGGGCGTCTGTCGCTCCCGCATTGGCTAGGTTTTCCTTGCGCAGGCCGACAACCTTCTGGACTTCAGCCGTACACTTCAAATACAGCATAGTTTAAGCAATCAAACGAATAGCGTTTATCTGCCGCCCGGCAATATTTTCTAATCTTCATCCTGAATGGGCTACGGGCTAACTTCGTTGGTCCAAAAAATCAAAGGGCGGAACCAGAGGGGATTGTAAGGTTTTGAAGTGCTGCGTCAATCGTAAAGATGGTGAGTCCAGGATTGCTATTCGAGTAGCGCCAATATTGGCAGAGAGCTGTCATTAGACAGGCTTTGGCAATCCATGACCTTCGCCGATCCGCCCGTTTTTCCCATCGTCGAACTTTGGAAACCGCAGTCCATGCCATTTGCAGCCATTCGGCATGCATGGGGAGTATTCTTAATGTTGGCACAAAGTGAAGTCACATCATCAAGCCCCCTGTCTGCATCTAGTATTGCAATGCAATTATTATGGCATTAATCCTAATATATGCACCATAATAATGGCACATTATCATTTGCGCTTAACAAGTAAAATGCTATTATTCTTTCATGATTTAAAAATTAATGCTGGAATAATTACACTATGGCTAAGAAGACTGCTCCGCTGTTGCCCGCGACAAACAAGCTGATAATCGAACTTGGCGAAAGGTTGCGCCTTGCCCGACTACGGCGAAAGCTCACGGCCAAGCAAGTCGCGGAACGGGCTGGCATGTCCCAAATGACTCTTCGCGCCCTAGAACGGGGTGGCTCGGGGGTTACGATAGGGGCTTATCTTTCCGTTCTACAGGTGCTTGGCTTGGAGAAAGACATTGCCCAAATTGCTCAGGCAGATGACATGGGCCGGAAATTGCAAGATTCAGTTCTCTTGAATCGGCATATATCTTCTCGGGCAACATTGCCTCCGAAGATCAATAAATCTCACGCGGTAACAAGCTTGAGCAAAATCTCTCCCCCACAGGTTCCCGGCCAGAGCAAGCCGTTGGTGGTCCAATCGCAGTCAAGCCCTACAGTTCATGTAACGTCGAAACTATCTGCTCTGATCGTGAAGCCCAAGAAAGTTGGTAAGAAGCAATCTGATGAGGATAAAAAGGGATGACCCGTATAGCCGTTTATGCTGACTGGGACGGCCTTGCAACCCCTCGACGCTTGGGTTTTATTCATGCTCGGCGTGGTGCCGGAGGGGAGCTTTTCGAGTTCGAATATGACATCGGGGCGCTGACTGATCCGCAACTGAATATGATTCAATTGGATCCGCGGATCGGCCTCTTTGCAGGCCCCCAGTATCCCGAACAAGGGCGGACAACTTTCGGGATGTTGGCAGACGCGAGTCCTGACCGTTGGGGACGCATGCTCATGAAACGACGGTTGGAACGCGAAAAGCGAACTGGCAATGCCGCCCAGAATGCCAGGCTATTCGAATCTGATTTTCTTCTCGGTGTGCACGACTCCTATCGCGCCGGAGCCCTGCGCTTTAAGCTTAATGACCAAGGCCCGTTTCTCGACAACCACGATGGTATGGCCGCGCCACCCATGGTCTGGTTGCGCGAACTGGAACATGCGAGCCGGTCTCTGGAACAGGACGAAGACAATACCGCCGCGCATGGCAACGATTGGTTGCGAATGCTGCTCGCACCCGGAGGCTCTCTCGGTGGAGCCCGCCCTAAGGCTAGTGTGGTTGACCATGAAGGGCAGCTTTGGATAGCCAAGTTCCCAAGCGTTCGCGATACGCATGACGTGGGCGCTTGGGAGCTAGTCGTAAATTCACTGGCAGACGCATGCGAGCTTCGGGTTGCTAGCGGAACAGCAGCTAAATATGCAAGCTTACACCACTGCTTCATGGTCAAACGCTTTGACCGCACAAACACCGGCAACCGGCTTCACTTCGCATCCGCCATGACCCTCACCGGTCATACCGATGGCGAAGATGCCTCTACCGGTGTCAGCTATCTGGAATTGGCAGAGGTTCTTATAACCCGGGGCGCAAACACCAACGCCGATCTACGCGAACTATGGAGCCGCATTGTCTTCAATATGCTGGTATCCAATACCGACGATCACTTACGCAACCACGGATTCATTCTAGAACCAGGACGGGGCTGGCATCTTTCCGATGCCTACGATATGAATCCGGATAAATACGGCCAAGGTCTCAAGTTGAACGTCAACGAAAACGACAATGCACTTGATCTTGAACTGGCGCGCTCAGTCGCGAGTTATTTCAGAGTATCAAATAATGATGCAAACGAAATTATTGAGAATTTCCAAGGGATAGTTAGCCAATGGCCGATAATTGCCAGTGAGTTGGGCATTTCTCAGCAAGAGCAGGAGGACATCGGCGTAGCCTTTAGACTCGCGGCAACATGACTTTGCTTTTTTTCAGGGTTGCTTGCAACCAAAGATGGGGGTCTGCTTCGGGTTGGGAGTACGCATTGGCTGAGATAAAAGGCTGCCAGTCACCGTCACATTCTGATTAGTGGCTGGTAAGCGCCGTATTGCAGACCAAGTTGGCATAGATAAAGGTGGCAGTTTTGCCCGGCTCGACAAAATGTTTAATGGCGAGCCCCGGCAAATGCTGGAAACCTTCAAGAATCCATCTGGCAACAAACCGCAGCTTGATTTGTTTTGGCTTAAAGCATAAAGTAAGGATTCCTTACTTAGTCATGTTGGAGAAATGCCATGCTCGCTAAAATGACCTCCAAGAACCAACTTACTCTGCCCAAGAGCATTACCGCTGCGGTTGGCCCTGCGGAATATTTCGATGTGGAAGCCTGCAATGGGCAGATTGTGCTCACCCCGGTGCGCATACAGCGTGGCGACGCCGTGCGTGCCAAACTCGCCGAGCTGAACTTGAACGAACAGGATATCGCCGATGCGGTTGACTGGGCACGTCAATCGTCTGAATCTAAAAAGCCCGCAAACTAATGCCGCGTTCAAAACGCATCCCTCGCGTAGTGATCGATACCAATTTGGTGTTGTCCGCGCTGGTATTTGCACAAGGGCGGCTAACGCCACTGCACCTGGCATGGCAAGGCGCGCAGTGTCAGCCGCTGTTATCGAGCGTTACAGCCGCAGAACTGATACGTGTGCTGGCCTATCCAAAATTCAAACTCACTACCGCAGACCAGCAAGAGCTGCTTGCCGACTACCTGCCCTACTGCACCACGGTGCGCATGCCCCTCCAGCCACCCGCAACGCCTGACTGCCGCGACAAGTTCGACTTGCCGTTTCTGCAACTCGCAATTGCCGGCAAGGCAGATTATCTGGTGACGGGCGATCAGGACTTGCTGGCCCTCGCCGGCCAGTTTGTCTGCCCCATCATTACCGCCGATCAATTCATGAAAACGCTCAATAAATGACCACCCACGACATCGCCGGCAAACTCTGGAATCTTTGAAGCGAGCTTCCTTGGCCAAGTAAGCGATAGGGGTCAGCATCGCAATGGTTTTGAGCAACGACTGGTTTGGGTCGGGAGCTGACTTAGTTCGTAGATCTTTCCGATGACCGCAAAGGCCGATGAACTGCCGGCTGAAAAATTTCCGTGGCTGGCGGCAAGTGGCACGCGGCAAGCAGGTCAATGTTCCACACTCAACAGCACTTGCCCGGGTGTCCGTTCCACGTCTACGCCGTTCTCTGTGGTGATATAGCTTAGATAACAGTGAGGCATGGGGTTGGTCAGTACAGCGGAGTTCAGGATCGCATATACAAACCCCTCGCACCTTGCTGAGATTGTCACAAGGCCGGGATGGCCTTCACGGTGCAGTCTTCCGCCTACTTGGTGTGTTAGCGTGTGGTTCTCCTTGTCGACAAGCATCGGGTACTTGCTTGCCGCATTGCGCAGATCGATAAGAGCCGCGTCACAACGCACAAGATGCACACGGCGTTCAATGCGGATACCTGGCTCGATGAATCCAGCATCATCCAGTAATCCATGGCGCCAATGGTGAGCAGTTTCGTAGATGGTCGTTTCGACTGAATCCGCGCCGTACCAGACACCAAACGACCCGTCGGAAAACCGGCTACTTGTCCACCGCCTGAAAGGGAAGCCGATTGCTTCATCCCAGGCAGCCTCCTCGAATGGGCGATGTATGACTGGGGTGTGTGAAATGTAGGTGGCAGGCTTGGCTTGAAACTCCAAATCGATAGCAGCCTGCCAGTCTTCCGGCCTGTCGCTCAAATCATCGAACAGATTTTCTGATACGCGAAGCGACACGATATTGCGATAGAGATCGCCGTGCGTATCTGCAAGTTTCAACCGATCGAAAATTCCGTCAGTCGTCACTGTCCGCGCATCCTGTCCAGATAGCTGCGCACCATGAGCAACCCGGCGAAGCCGAACGTGCCGATTACCTCGACGGGGGATGCACCCTCGAAAGCCTTGTTCCGGGTGCTCATCCACTTGTACGCCAAATCCCGGTTATGCGGGAACAGTAAGCGCAGGTTTTTGTGGATTGCCAGAAGATGTCCGGCGCGCTCGGTAGCGTCGCGGCTTGTTGCTATAGGCGCGCCTTTGCGATACCGAGACAACGCCCCGCGATTATCGCGAGCCAGCCCCAGCAAGTCCAACTGCGCTTCTGTGCTGAGCGCCCAATGCTCAAAGAGCTGCATCAGCATTTGCGCGATTGCGCCACGGTCCGGGGTGCCAGATACTTCTGTTGTTTGCGCGTTTGTCATTTAGTTTGCCTCCTGTACGTGATAAGTGTAACAAAAAAAGTGATAAAAACAACTAAATATCTTAACTTCACCCAACGAGCATTCTCCGGTAGAGTTCGAGGGTTCATTTTCATCAACCCATCAATAAAGTGTCAGCATGAGTACAAATAATCCAGATTCCGATCCATTCGCCTACATGGCCGAATTGCCGGACGGTTTATCCGAAGGCGAGAAAGCCGGGTTCGAGCAGCAGTTGAGTGAAAAACAGCATCAACTGGAGCGCGTTTCGGGCGCCGACACGATGGAACGTGCCCGCCTGCAACTGGACATCGCCGAAATTCTGGTTTTTCTGGAACGCAAGGAAGAAGCCTGGAAGTTGGCGCGGGAAGCCTTTGATATCTCGTTGCGGCATGAATCCTGGCAGGATGCCGTAGAAGCCTGCAATGTGCTTTACCAGACCGAACAGCCCGCCTCGATCCCCGCGCTGGGGATGGGCGTCTGGCTGGCGGTGACCTTCCCGGTCGAGCCCGAGCTTACCTATGCCATGCTGGAACACGTGGTCACTGAAACGCCAGCGCATTCGGATGGTGCAGCGCTTGCCGCGGTTACGACGCGCTATGTGATTGACATTCGCGCTGACGATGCGCAGCACGAGAACCTGAGCCTGCTGGCCAATAATCTTATTGCCCGCGTGGCCGCGCGCCACAGCAATGTGCGGGATCAGCAGGCCCTGGATGCCTGGATGGACAAGCTGGGCTTGCGCGATCCGCAAGTGTTTTTGCCCCGCTTGAGCCAGGTTGTGAATACCATCGCCGGGGACTCCTGGTGGTTTGACCGTAATGCCTTGCGCGATAAATTACCCCATTAGCCATCTCGCAGCCTGATCGGCAAGCTGGGTTAAAATCGGTTCTGCCAGTTAAATAAATCCCCTAGAGGTCTTCATGAACATCCGCACTGTCGCCACCACCCCATTCAACGACCAGAAGCCGGGCACTTCTGGCCTGCGCAAGAAAGTGAGTGCTTTTCAGGCTGCGCATTATCTGGAAAACTTCGTCCAGGCCATTTTCGACACCATTGCCGCCCCCTCGGGCAGCACGCTGGTGGTCGGCGGCGACGGCCGCTACTACAACCGCGAAGCCATCCAGGTCATTCTGAAAATCGCCGCAGCCAACGGCTTCGGCAAGGTGCTGGTGGGGCAGGGCGGCATTCTATCCACCCCGGCGGCTTCCTGCGTGATCCGCAAATACCGGACTTTCGGCGGCATCATCCTCTCCGCCAGCCATAACCCGGGCGGCCCGGATGGCGATTTCGGCATCAAGTACAACACCGCCAACGGCGGCCCGGCGCCGGAGAAGATCACCGACGCGATTTTCGCGCGCAGCAAGGCGCTGGAAAACTACCGCCTGGCCGACGCGCCCGACGTGGCGCTGGACCGGCCGGGTAGCTTCAGCCTCGGCGCCATGGCGGTGGAAGTGATCGACCCGGTGGCGGACTACGCTGATTTGATGGAATCCCTGTTCGACTTCGCGGCCATCCGCGCCTTGCTGCAAGGCGGCTTCCGTATCTGTTTTGACGCCATGCACGCGGTGACCGGCCCCTATGCCAGGGAGATCATCGAGCAGCGCCTCGGCGCGCCTGCCGGCACGGTGATCAATGGCGTGCCGCTGCCGGATTTCGGCCAGGGCCACCCCGACCCCAACCTGACCTATGCGCACGAGCTGGTCGAGATCATGTACGGCGATCATGCGCCCGATTTCGGCGCCGCATCGGATGGCGACGGCGACCGCAACATGATTCTGGGCAAGCATTTTTTCGTTAACCCATCCGACAGCCTCGCCGTGATCGCCGCCAATGCGGCGCTGGCGCCGGGTTATGCGAAAGGCCTGGCGGGCGTGGCGCGCTCCATGCCGACCAGCGGGGCGGCCGACCGGGTGGCCGCGAAGCTCGGCATTCCCTGCTATGAAACGCCGACCGGCTGGAAATTTTTCGGCAACCTGATGGACGCGGGCAAGGTCACCCTGTGCGGCGAGGAAAGCTTCGGTACCGGCTCCGACCATGTGCGCGAGAAGGACGGCCTGTGGGCGGTGCTGTTCTGGCTCAACATCCTGGCGAAGCGCGGCCTGCCGGTGGAGGACATCGTGCACCAGCACTGGGCGGAGTATGGCCGCAACGTGTACTCGCGCCACGATTACGAAGGCCTGCCGTCGGATGCCGCTTCTGAGCTGATGGCGCACCTGAAAAGCCAGTTTGCCAGTTTGCCGGGCCGGAAATTCGGCGGCTATACGGTCAAGCTGTGCGACGATTTCAGCTATACCGATCCCATCGACGGCAGCGTGAGCACCGGCCAGGGGCTGCGCGTCATTTTCGAGGACGGCTCGCGCATCGTGTTCCGCCTTTCAGGCACCGGCACCGAGGGCGCCACGCTGCGCATCTACCTCGAAGCCTTCGAGCCGGACGCGGCCAGGCAGAGGATGGATGCGCAGGAGGCGTTGTCCGGCCTGATCGCCATCGCCCACGAATTGTCCGGGCTCAAGGCGCGCACCGGGCGCGACCAGCCGACGGTGATTACCTGATTGGTGAGGCGTGAGGGGTTAGAGGTGAGGCGGAAAGTCAAAGTCATCGGCACCGAACCCGGTTTTTCCCCTTACCCCTCACGCCTCACCCCTAACCAAGGATTCAAATGAGTAATTCCTATTCCGATGCCTCCATCCGCGTGCTGCGCGGGCTGGAGCCGGTCAAGCAGCGGCCGGGCATGTACACGCGCACCGACAATCCGCTGCATATCCTGACCGAGGTGGTGGATAACGCCGCCGACGAGGCGCTGGCGGGGTTCGCCAAAGTGATCAGCGTGCGCCTGCATGCCGACGGTTCGGTTTCGGTTAGCGACGACGGGCGCGGCATCCCGGTCGGCATCCATCCCGAGGAGGGCGTGTCGACGGTCGAGGTGGTGTACACCCGCCTGCATGCGGGTGGCAAGTTCGACAAGAAGGCTGGCGGCGCCTACCAGTTTTCCGGCGGCCTGCATGGCGTCGGCGTGTCCGTGACCAATGCGTTGTCACAGCGCCTGGAAGTGTCGGTGACGCGCGAGGGCGGCGTGCACCATATCGTGTTTTCCGGCGGCGACGTGGTGGAGCCGCTGACGCAGATTCGCACCGCACCCAAGCGCGCTTCCGGAACTTCCGTGCGGGTGTGGCCGGATGCGCAGTATTTCGATAGCGGCGACATTCCGCCCGCCCAGCTCGAACGGGTATTGAAGGCCAAGGCGGTGCTGCTGCCGGGCGTGCGCGTGGTGCTGGCGATCGAGGACAAGGACGGCATTCTCAAGGAAGAGAAGGAATGGCTGTACCAGGACGGCCTGTCCGACTATCTCAAGTCGCAGCTGGCGGATTACCTGCTCGACGGCCTGTTCTGGAAGCTCGCCCGGTATGCGCCCGCCGGACATGAGTCCTTTGCCCAGGGCGAGGGCGCGGAATGGGTGCTGGCCTGGACCGAGGAAGGGCCGATCGTGCGCGAGTCCTACGTCAACCTGATCCACACGCCCGCTGGCGGCACGCATGAATCCGGCCTGCGCGACGGCGTGTTCAATGCGCTGAAGAGCTTCATCGACCACCACAGCCTCTTGCCCAAGGGCGTCAAGCTCACCGCGGACGACGTGTTCAGCCGCATTTCCTTCGTGCTCTCGACCAAGATGCTGGACCCGCAGTTCCAGGGCCAGACCAAGGAAAAGCTCTCGTCGCGCGACGCCCTGCGCCTGGTCGCCTCCATGGTGCGCGACCCGCTCGAACTGTGGCTCAACGAGCACCAGGAAGCGGCGAAAAGAATCGCCGATCTGGCCATCAAGGCCGCCCAGGTGCGCCAGCGCGCCGGGCAGAAGATCGAGAAGCGCAAGTCCTCCGGCGTGGCGGTGCTGCCGGGCAAGCTGGCCGACTGCCAGTCGGATAATCTGGAAGAGCGCGAGCTGTTCCTGGTCGAGGGCGATTCCGCCGGCGGCTCCGCCAAGCAGGGACGCAACAAGGATACCCAGGCCATCCTGCCCTTGCGCGGCAAGGTGCTGAACACCTGGGAGCACGAGGCCGACCGCATCTTCGCCAACAACGAGATCCACAACATCGCCGTGGCGCTCGGCGTCGATCCGCATGCGCCGGACGACACGCCGGACCTGACCGGCCTGCGCTACGCGAGGGTGATCATCCTGGCCGACGCGGACGTGGACGGCAGCCACATCCAGGTGCTGCTGCTGACCCTGTTCTACCGCCATTTCCCGGCGCTGGTGCGCACTGGCCGGGTGTGCGTGGCCCAGCCGCCGCTGTACCGCGTCGATGTCCCGGCGCAAGGCAAGAACAAGCCGGCGCGCAAGTTCTACTGCCTCGACGATGGCGAACTGGAAGGCACGCTCGACCGCCTGCGCGCCGACAAGGTGCGCGAGGGCGCGTGGCAGGTCTCGCGCTTCAAGGGCCTGGGCGAAATGAACCCGGTGCAGTTGTGGGAAACCACCCTCAACCCCGATGCGCGCCGCTTGCTGACCTTGCGAACGGACGATTTCACCGGCTACGTGCGCGAAGTGTTCAACAAGCTGATGGCCAAGTCCGAGGCAGCTTCGAGGCGGGCGTGGATGGAGGAGGCGGGGCATCTGGTAGAGGCGGACGAGTGATGTGTGTTCACCGTGTCTTAAAGGGTGTTCAAAACGAAGATCAAAGCAAGACGGTCTCTTTTTGGCAAGATTGAAAGTCGTATGGGGAGGTATGTATGAAGAAAACATGGGTTCTGGTCACGGTTTTTCCTTTTTTGCTCCTGGGGGCCGTGGGTAATGCCGGTCCTCTGGATCAGCTGAAGAATTTCAGGCTTGATCCGAAGTCCATTGCCAGGCCGAAACAGACCGCCGTGGAATTTCAGTTCTCGAATTTCAAACTGAAGCCGGATTCGGGCCGGGATTCACGTACCTGGACTGTTGACCTGCGAATCACCGAGTCGATCGAGAATGCATATCTGGTCAGGACCGTCTTTCAGAACCGGGGCGGAGAGGTGCTTTTTTCGGGGGACGACATCAATCTTCCGGCTGGCAATGCGGGCAAGACCTACCATTTGACGCGTCAGTTCCAGAAGAGTCCGGATGTCTCCGCCATTGTCTTTGAGGTGTTCAGCCAGGCTGAAAACAGGGCCGTGGCTTCGCAAAGCTTTCCCTTGTCAGCCGTGTCCTCTTACGACATGCAGGGAGCAACTTCTTCCAGCCAGCCCAACGTGCCGCAAAGGGTTCCGGACCGCAATGCAAACCTGAATACGGACATCGAGTATTCCCTGATATTTATGTCCGCGCAGGAGAAATTCCAGATACAGAACAACAGTGCTTATCCGCTGAAGGTCAGTGAAATGACGGCGAAGGCGAGATTTCTGGTGGGCATTGATGAAGATATCCCTGTTCGTTGCGATCCCAAGGAAATACAGCCGGGGAGAAGCGTCGTCTGCGAGTATTCAAACGTGCCCATGAGCTGCGCGACCCTGGCGGGGATAGATTTCAGATTCAAGCTCAACGGGGTTGTTTACCAGGAGGAGCTGAAATTCGATGCACCCGCTATCAGGAAGATAAGCAGCGAACCCGTTATCAGGATTGAGAAGGCAAAATCAACCGGGGGCCGGTCTGACATGAAGGGATCAGGTATAGCGCATGTCACGGTAAGGGGGAGTTACGTCAAGCAGGGCGCAAAGTTGACGATGAAAGCGTTCGTGAGTGTCGATAGCGATATGTTTCCTGTGGTGTTTGTTGGCCGTCAGGAAGATGACGGAATTCATGCGCAGATTGAAGTTGTCGGGTCGCGCGATACGGTTGCGCCGGACAAGTTCTGCTTCCGTCTCGCGGAAATTACCACCGACGACATGTGCGGTGGAGCAGGTGCGCTGCTTTACAGAAATCCGTTCAACAAAGATGAACTCAAGTATTCGCAGCCCTCCGGCCGCGAGGCAAATTATTTCTTGAATAATGCGCATTGCAAGTGAGCTGCCGGCAAAGAACTTGCCCACAGGTTTGACCGTAAATCCGGAATCGAAATCGACAACAGCAAGCCGGCGCGCAAGCCCACATGGGAATTCAGCAGCCTGGGCGAGTGAGTTTCAAAACAAGGGAAAACTGGTAGTATTGCCCCTGGATTTTTTGATGACAAATAATTAGGGAGTTCTCGCATGATACGTGGTGCGGTATTTCTGAACATGCTGCTGCTGTGCTGTGCGGCGGTTACGCCTGTATTCGCCATTCAGGGGTCTTTTCAAGGATCACAGCAGGATTCCAGCCTGTCCGGATCCTCGCTCTGCCTGTCATGTCATGATGGTTCGACCGCAAGAAATATGCATGCGCCAGACATTACACGCTGGGATTCACACCCCTTGGGCGTGATCTACCCGATCAGGGACGGATATCGTTCGCAATGGGAAGCCGAGCAGAGAGGCGTGGTCATTGTCGAGCAGATGGTCGAGTGCCAGAGCTGTCACTACCCGCACAACATGGGCCCCATGGGCGGCATGGGCGGCAAAACCAATCAGCCTTTTTTGCGCGTTGCAAACATGGGGAGCAACCTGTGTTTCGCCTGTCATGACAAATAGCCTTGGCCAGGGTTTATATCAACCCGTTCTTTGCATATCAATTTGCCTGGATATTTGATCGGCGGATGATTACAATGATTGCGTTGCAATCAATTGGGTGAGAAAAATGGCCAGCATTACGATCCGAAATCTCGATGACAGGCTCAAAACCAGTCTGCGCCAGCAGGCGGCGCGTCATGGCTGGTCGATGGAAGAAGAGGTCCGCCAGATCCTGCGCAGAGTAGTCATGCCTGCACAGGAGGAGGGCAGCTTTGCTCAGCGCATACATCAAAGGTTTGCAGAGCTTGGTGTCGATGAACTGCCGATTCCCGAACGCCAAGCCACACGACAGCCACCACAGTGGAATGATTCGTGAGCCAGCATTACCTGCTGGATACCAATATCCTGTCGGAATTGATGCGCCCCCAACCAGATGACAATGTACTGGCCTGGTTTGAGTGCCAACCGGACGCGGTGTTTGCGGTGAGTGTCATTGCCCGGGCGGAAATTCTGCTGGGCATCGCCCTTCTGCCTTCTGGCAGGCGGCGTGATGAACTTGCCAATGCGGCGGAACGGATGTTTCAGGAAGATTTTTCCGGACGTAGTTTGCCATTTGATGACAGGGCGGCAGATGAATATGCCGCGCTCGTGGCTGCTCGCACCCGTTCAGGCCACCCCATCAGTACTGAAGATGCGCAGATTGCCGCGATTGCGTTAATTCATGATCAGCGTCTGGTAACGCGCAATATCAAGGATTTTGCCGGCATAGCCGGATTGAGCATAGTCAATCCCTGGGGCGCACCATCGGATAATGTGAACAGGTAACGAGTATTTAGATGAAAGATGAAATCGACAACAATACCCCCGACCTGTTTCCGCACCTGGATGTAACAATGGAAGAGCCTCACGCTGAATTGCCGCCGCCCGAGCCACCACCGCCGACCGTGGATGTACTGGCCGAGGAGCCGCGGGACGACCTGGCGGACTACGCGAAAGCCGCTTATCTGGCCTATGCCATGGCGGTGTCCAAGTCGCGCGCCATTCCCGATGTGCGCGACGGGCAGAAGCCGGTGCAGCGGCGCATTCTCTACGCCATGCGCGAGATGGGCAACGAGCCGGACAAGCCGCACAAGAAATCGGCGCGCATCGTCGGCGACGTGATCGGTAAATACCATCCGCACGGCGACAGCGCGGTGTACGAGGCGGCGGTGCGCATGGCGCAGGATTTTTCGCTGCGCTACCCGCTGATCGACGGGCAGGGCAATTTCGGCAGCCTTGACGGCGATTCCGCGGCGGCGATGCGCTACACCGAGGTGCGCCTGACGCCGATTGCCCAGTTGCTGCTGGCGGAACTGGATCAGGGCACGGTGGATTTCCGCCAGAATTACGACGGCTCTTTCCAGGAGCCGGTGGTGCTGCCGGCGCGCCTGCCTTTCCTGTTGCTCAACGGCGCTTCCGGGATCGGTGTGGGCATCGCCACCGAGGTGCCGCCGCACAATCTGCGCGAAGTGTGTGAAGCGGCTGCCTGCATGGTGGAGTCGGCCGGTTTTACTGAGGCGCAGCTCCTCGACATGATTCCGGGGCCGGACTTTCCCGGCGGCGGGCAGATTCTTTCCAGCCCGCACGAAATCCGCAATGCCTATACCACTGGGCGCGGCACGATTGCAGTCAGGGCGCGCTTTGTGTTCGAGGAGATGGCGCGCGGCCAGTGGCAGCTGGTGATTACCGAGCTGCCGCCCGGCGCTTCGGCGGCGAAGGTGCTGTCCGAGATCGAGGCGCTCACCAATCCGCAGCCCAAGCTGGGCAAGAAATCCATCGATCAGGGGCAGACGCAAACCCGGACCCTGCTGCTGTCCCTGCTGGAAACGGCGCGCGACGAATCCGACAAGGAGCAGTCGGTGCGCATCGTGTTCGGGCCCAAGAGCTCGCGCATCGACCGCGACGAATTTGCCCGCACCCTGATGGCCTACACCAGCCTGGAAACCACGGTGTCGTTCAACCTGGTGCAGGTCGGGCTGGACGGCAACCCGATGCAGAAGTCGCTGTTCACCATCCTGAACGAGTGGTGCCAGTTCCGTGTCCGGACAGTCGAAAAGCGCCTGGGACACCGCCTCGGCAAGGTCAACGAGCGCATCCATATCCTGGAAGGGCGGCACATCGTTTTCCTCAATATCGACGAGGTGATCCGCATCATCCGTCACTCCGACGAGCCCAAGTCGGCCTTGATCGAGCGTTTCGCGCTGTCCGAGCGGCAGGCCGAGGATATCCTGGAAATCCGCCTGCGCCAGCTCTCAAGGCTGGAAGGCATCAAGATCGAGCAGGAAATCGCCGAGCTCAGGAAGGAGCAGACCAAGCTGGAATCCCTGCTGGCCAGCCCGGCGCGCATGAAGTCCCTGGTAGCGCGCGAGATCCGCGACGATGCCAAAAAATTCGGCGACGAGCGCCGCACCCTGATCGAGCCGTCAAGGCGCGCTTCCCTGTCCGAAGCCGCCGTGCTGGACGAGCCGGTGACCGTCATCCTCTCCGACAAGGGCTGGCTGCGCCAGCGCCAGGGGCATGGCGTCGATCTGGCGGCACTGTCCTTCAAGGAAGGGGACAAACTGTTCGCCGCGCTCGAATGCCGTTCGCCCGATGCGCTGCTGCTGCTCGGCTCCGACGGCCGCGCCTATACGCAGAGCGCCGCGCAGATTCCCGGCGGCAAGGGCGATGGCGTGCCCGCGGCTTCCCTCATGGGCCTGCAGGCGGGAACCCGGATCGTCGCCATGCTGACCGGCCAGCCGGAGGAGCAGGTGCTGCTGGCGAACTCCGGCGGCTACGGCTTCGTGACCACCATCGGTGACATGCTCTCGCGCCAGAAAGGCGGCAAGCTGATCATGACGCTCGAACCCGGCGAGCAGGTGCTGCCCCCGGCGCGCATCGCGCCCGGCGGCCAGCGCTACGTGGCCTGCGTGTCGGGCAGCGACCGGCTGCTGGTGTACGCGCTGAACGAAGTCAGGGCCATGCCCAAGGGCCGCGGCGTGATCCTGATGGGGCTGGAGGAGAAAGACAGCCTCAAGCTCACCTGCGTGTTCGCGGAGTCGCTCACCACCAAAGGCGTGCGGCGCGGCAAGGCCATCGAGGAAATGCCGCGCTTCGAGGTTGCTCGCCGTGCGCGCAAGGGCGTACAGCTCAATATGAAGGTGGAAGCGCTGTCTACGGTGATGGAAAAATCAGATTAGTCGATTCAGTGATTGATTTCCTTGATCTTTGGGCTGGCCTTCGCGTCAGCCCAAATTTTTTTATAGCCGAATTATTGCCCGAAATGAAGCGTATGATCGTATATAAGAACTTGCTAATATATTTGAGGCGATCATGAGCAACGAAGATAAAGCGGACCTTGCCGAACAGGCATACGAAAAAGCAGTCCGGTACGAACTGGACTACGGCTGCTGTCCACAGTGCGTCCTGGCCACGGTGCAGGAGACGGTGGGCATTATCGATGACAGCACCATCAAGGCCAGTCATGGGCTTTCCGGTGGTGGCGGGTTGATGGCACAGGGTGCCTGCGGCGCATTGACCGGCGGCCTGATGGCGCTGAGCGCGAAATATGGCCGGGATCGGGACAAGCTCGATAAAGGCCGTTGCATCAATAATTTCAAGAAAACCAGGGAACTGGTCGAGCGTTTTCGTCAGGAGTTTGGGGGTATTACCTGCGAAGATCTGCAAAAGCAGTTTACCGGCCGCACCTACGATATGTGGAATGCGGCGGAATATCAGGCATTCAGCGACGCGCGCGGCAAGCAGTGCGCTCACGCCACCGGCACGGTCACCAAATGGGTGGTCGAGATGATGAAGTGATGCGTTGCCTTGTGAACAGAATCAACTGCTTGTAATAAATCGACAGCACAATAGGGGTTCCGGTTCTATTCCAGTGGTGTCCGGGCATTCATAACAACAATTACCCAAACTGGAAATGCCATGTCCTCTGATACACAGTCTGTACTTTACATTCGCCTGCCGTGCTGGAAGATTTATCCGGGCGGCGTGATCTATGTCGCGGATTACATCCACAAGCAGCGCCCCGGCATCCGCCAGCATCTGCTGGACCTGGCCCTGGTTGCGCCCGCCGATCGCAAGCGCGTGGTGAAGGAACACCTTGAATCGCTGCGGCCGGACATCGTGGCTTTTTCCTGGCGCAACATGCAGTCCTTCGGCCCGCATCCGGAAGACGATGCGCTCGGCGTGGTGATGAATTTCGATTACTCGCCCAACTGGAAGCGCAAGCTCAAGGCCGCCAAGAGCGCGTTTTCCATCATTTACGACTACACCGCCAGCCGCCTGAACAACTTCGGTTACATGAAGCTGGTGCGCAAGATGCTGCCTTCAACGCGCATCGTGGTGGGCGGCACGGCGGTCTCCATTTTCGGTAAATACGTGGCCGAGAAATGCCCCAGCGACACGGTGATCGTGATCGGTGAAGGCGAGGATGCCATGCTCTCCATCGTCGATGGCTTCAAGGAGCCCGCCGGTGAGATTTACTACAAGAACCACGCCGGCCGCGTCGAGCATCGCCCGCGCGCCGAAACCTTCGACCTGCGCCAGCTGACGGCGGTGGATTTCCCCTATGTCGAATCGATTTTCCCCGAATTCCACAGCTACCTGAACGACGACATCGGCGTGCACACCAAGCGCGGCTGCCCGTTCCAGTGCCATTTCTGCCTCTACAACAAGATCGAGGGTGCGCATCAGCGCTACCGCGAGCCGCTCGAAATCGCCAGGGAAATCGAGGCGCTGAACCGGAACTACGGCGTCAAGCGCATCTGGTTTACCGACGCGCAATTCTGCTCGACCAAAAAGAGCACCGAACACGTCGGCCTGATCCTCGACGAACTACTGCCGCGCAAGCTGGACATCACCTGGTCGGGCTATCTGCGCCTCAACCACCTGACGCCGGAACTGGCGCAGAAAATGCTCGCCACCGGCCTCGGCAGCGTCGACCTGTCCTTCACCGGCTCGCAGGAGATCATCGACAAGCTGACCCTGGGTTATTCGCTGGAACAGCAGATGGACGCTTTCCGCATGTTCAGGAGCAGTGCGTATACCGACCAGAAAATCAAGCTCTACATGCCGCTCAACGCGCCGGGAGAAACCGTCCACACCCTGCGCATGACCATCGAAAAAATCAAGGAGCTGTACCAGATGTTCGGCCGCGACAACGTGCTGCCTTTTATCTTCTTCATCGGCATCCAGCCCAATACGCCAGTCGAAAAACTGTTGATCAAGCAGGGCTACCTGAAGCCGGACTACAACCCGCTTTCGCTCAACCCCTTCCTGATCAAGAAGCTGCTCTACAACCCGGAGCCGCTGGGACGCCTGATCGGTCGCGCTTACCTCGAAGCGGTCGATTCGCTCGATGCCAGCAGCGAATACATCGGCCGCCTGACCATGGAAATCATCGAGCGCGAACTGAACCGCATGCCCAGCGGTCACAAGAACCGCCCTATGGTCGCGCCCAGCTTGCCGGTGCTGAAACCACACGAGTGAGCCCGCGTAGGGCGCAATAACCAACGGGCATTGCGCCGCATGTAGCCTCGTTCCGCACGCCATCCAGGCGAGCCCCATCTTCCCCGGAGCGAGGCACCGTCTGCACCCATACGATGGTCGTTTCCTGAGCCGGAACAGGTGGAAGGTCGGCAACAAGCATGATTTCGTCTCCAGTCAGTTCAAATTACCGAGGGCGGTTTCTGCGCCGCCCAAGTGCCAGGCGCGCCGATTTTCTGGCATGGGGCGAGTATCGGGAGATTTTTCATGCGGCGCAATGCCCGTTGGTTATTGCGCCCTACGCGGGCTGGCCGGGGGTGGCGTCCACGAACCAACCGAAACCGGCGGCGTTATCGTCGAAAGTGATGGTGGGACCCGAGGTTTGGGCGACTGCGGTGCCGGGAAGGTCGGCGATGTTCAGCGTGATGAAGTTGCTGATGCCGGTGTAGGTCAGGAGGGGTTGGATGTCGGAGGTGTAGTCCGGGGCAGGGTTGAGGAAGATTTTCCAATGTCCGGGAATTTGTCCCGGAGTTTTGCAGGCCGGATTGTTCACTTCTCCGTCGTCAGCGGTGACCAGCAAGAAATACTGTAGCCTAACCTTATAGCCATTTCCTTCCACTTCCAGGATAAAGAAATCCTTTCCGGTATAACCGTCGTTTGGCACATATCTAGCTTCATTCCAGCCGGGATTTGGTTCCAAGGAACCGTGTGCAGGTTGCCGAATGACGCGAACTATTGCTGTCTCGGCGTCAATTTTTGCCTTATATGTATTGAAATACATATTGGCAACAATCGTTGAATAAACATCTACTTGGCTTGATCGGTTCAAATTCAATATTTCACACACCCCCAGGGTGGACAATCGTCCCGCTACGAGTTGCTGCCCGAGGTTCGCTTTCTCCGCCACCATAATAGTCGGCATGGAAGGCGGCATATCCGGTTGGTCTAAGACAAACATGGCGAACTCTCCTTGGTTTAAGCCCAGCCCGCGTAGGGCGCAATAACCAACGGGCATTGCGCCGCATGTAGCCTCGTTCCGCACACCATCCAGACGAGCCCCATCTTCCCCGAAGCGAGGCACCGTCTGCATCCATACGATGGGCGTTTCCTGAGCCGGAACAGGTGGAAGGTCGGCAACAAGCATGATTTCGTCTCCAGTCAGTTCAAATTACCGAGGGCGGTTTCAGCACCGCCCG
>JBAZID010000020.1 GCA_041651995.1 Sulfuricella sp.
CCATCCACCGCCCCCTTCGGGGGTTCCCTGCGCTGCTCGTCAAGCCGGGCGGCTGCGCAACTCGCGCTACGCGCTCAGACAGTGCTCGCCGACTGCCCCCGGCTTGCCTGTGCTGCTCGGCGGTGGACCGAGGGGAGTTTGTCGCGGCACGACCGTCTGGTCTTCGGCCAAGTTGAAGTGAACAGCCTTTTTGTCGGCGCCGAGCGTGGAAACACCACCCAACTTCCCCTCTGCGCCGCTTCGGGTTGACAGGAGAATTGGGGGATGTCGGCTGCGCCCTGTTTGAGCTCCGCGGCAGGGCACGTCTTGTGTGCCCTGCTAGGGCGAGTTGCGCAGACGCCCAATTCGCCTGACAAACCGAAGGAACCCGCAGGGCGGCGCAGCGGGGGGCCCTTTTCTTTGGTTTCTTTCTTTTGGGCAAGCAAAAGAAAGAAACCCGCTGCCGGGCGGCCCCGGCAATCAAACATCCGCGAAGCACATTCCAAGTACTGAAGTGGAATTTACCCCGCACCATCTCCCGCATCCTCCAGCACCTGCAAAAACTCATCCCCGTACCTTGCCAGCTTGGCCTGCCCCACGCCGCTGATCTGGCCCATCTCGGTGAGGCTGGCGGGGCGGCGGTTGAGGATTTCCAGGAGGGTGCTGTCGTGGAAGATGACATAGGGCGGCACGCCCTGCTCGCGCGCCAGCTCGGTGCGCCTGGCCTTGAGAGCGAGCCACAGCGGGTCTTCGTTGGCGCCGGCGAAGGCTTCGCGGGCGCGGGCGCCGCGTTCGGCCTTGCTGGCGCGGCTCTTTTTGACCGGCTCGGCATCGCGCCGCAGCCACACTTCGCGCTCGCCGCGCAGCACCGGGCGGGCGTCTTCGGTGAGTTTCAGGCCGCCGTAGGCTTCCATGTCGGCTTCCAGCAGCCCGCCCGCAACCAGCTGGCGGAACACGCTGCTCCACTGCGCCTGGTTGAGCGACTGGCCGATGCCGAAGGTGCTGAGCTGATGATGATTGAATTGCTCGACTTTTGCGCTGGCCTTGCCCAGCAGCACGTCGATCAGGTGGACCACGCCGAAGCGCTGGCCGGTGCGGTAGACGCAGGAGAGCGCCATGCGCGCGGCCTCGGTGGCGTCCCAGTTGTCTACCGGTTCGAGGCAGTTGTCGCACTGGGCGCAATCGCCCGGATGCTCCTCGCCGAAGTAGCGCAGGAGGGTCTGGTGGCGGCAGGCGGTGGATTCGCAGAAGCCCAGCAGGGCGTCGAGTTTCTGCCGCTCCACTCGCTTGCGCTCCTCTGGCGCGTCGCCGGAATCGAGCATCTGGCGCATCGACACCACGTCGCCCAGGCCGTAGGCCATCCATGCGTTGGCGGGCAGGCCGTCGCGCCCGGCGCGGCCGGTTTCCTGGTAGTAGCCCTCCATGCTCTTGGGCAGGTCGAGGTGGGCGACGAAGCGCACGTTGGGCTTGTCGATGCCCATGCCGAAGGCCACCGTGGCCACCATGATCACCCCCTCCTCGCGCAGGAATCTTCTTTGGTTCGCGTTACGCGTGGCGGCGTCGAGCCCGGCGTGGTAGGGCAGCGCGTCCCAGCCTTTTTCCTTGAGCCAGGCGGCGGTTTCCTCGACTTTCTTGCGCGACAGGCAGTAGACGATGCCGGCGTCGTTGGCATGCTCGGCTTCGAGGAAGGCCTGCAACTGCTGGCGCGCATTGTTCTTGTGTGTCACGCGGTAGCGGATGTTGGGGCGGTCGAAGCTGGAAACGAACTGGCGCGCGGCTTCGAGGTTCAGGCGTTCCACGATCTCGCGCCGGGTGGGCGCGTCCGCCGTGGCGGTGAGCGCGATGCGCGGCACCGCGGGGAAGCGCTCGTGCAATACCGTCAGGGCGCGGTACTCGGGGCGGAAATCGTGGCCCCACTGCGACACGCAATGCGCCTCGTCGATGGCGAACAGCGCCAGTCCCGGCCCATCCTGCACCTGTTCCAGGGTATTGAGGAAATTCGCCAGCAGCAGCCGTTCCGGCGCCACGTAGAGCATGTCCAGTTCGCCACGCACCAGCGCGATGAACACCTCGCGCGCCGCTTCGGCAGACAGGCTGGAATTGTAGAAGGCGGCTTTGACGCCGAGCTGGCGCAGGGCGTCGACCTGGTCCTGCATCAGGGCGATCAGCGGCGACACAACGATGCCGACGCCGCGCCGCAACAGGGAAGGAATCTGGTAACACAGCGACTTGCCGCCGCCGGTGGGCATCAGCACCAGGGCGTCGCCGCCGCCCGCGACATGCTCGACGATGGCCTGCTGCTCGCCGCGGAAGGTATCGTAGCCAAAAACGTCGTGGAGGATTTGCTGGGTGGAGTGTGCAGGCATGGGCGCTATTGTACCGCGGGGAAAAATACCCGCTCCACTTTATCCGGGCTCATGGCAAGCGAGCTTGCCCCCCCTCTCCCCATTCGCCCCCTCTCCCCAACCCCTCCCCCGCGTGGGGGGAGGGGCTTCAGCTCCCCTCACCTTGCGCGGACGATGGTGGCAGCCGGAGGGGCTTCAACTCCCCTCGCCCCTTGCGGGAGAGGGGCCGGGGGAGAGGGGAAAATGGGAGAGAGGGGGTATTACCCCTGCTCCCCGACCGCCCGCCAGACGCGCGCGCCAATCGTAACGCTGGCAAGCACTACCGCTCCCGCCGCAATCCCTGCCACGGCATCCAGCAGCAGCGGGACTGCGGCTTCCAGTACCCCGCCAATACCGGGGATGCCACTGACACTGTGTGCCACTGAATGAACCAGTTCGTGCCCGCCGGGCATGCCGTGAACCAGGATGCCGCCGCCCACCAGGAACATGGCGGCGGTGCCGACGATGGCGAGCCCTTTCATCAGGTAAGGGGCCAGGCGCAGAATGGCGGCGCCGATGCCGCGCCGGATGCCGGGCTTCTGGCTGAGATAGAGGCCGGCGTCGTCGAGCTTGACGATCCCGGCCACCAGGCCGTAAACGCCGACCGTCATGATGACCGCGATCCCCGCCAGCACCGACAATTGCAGCGCAAATGAAGCGTTTGCCACCGTCCCCAGCGTGATGGTGATGATTTCGGCGGAGAGAATGAAGTCGGTGCGGATGGCGCCCTCGATTTTTTCCTTCTCGAAGGCGACCATGTCCACGGCGGGATTGCTCAAGGCCCCCACCAGGCCCTCGTGATGTGCGGCGTCTTCCGGCTTGCCGTGCATCAGCTTGTGCGCCAGCTTTTCGAAGCCCTCGTAGCACAGGAATGCCCCACCCAACATCAGCAGCGGCGTCACTGCCCAGGGTACGAAGGCGCTGATGGCCAGCGCGGCTGGCACCAGGATCAGCTTGTTTCTGAAAGATCCTTTGGCCACTGCCCACACCACCGGCAATTCACGGTCGGCCTGGACGCCGGCCACCTGCTGGGCGTTCAACGCCAGGTCATCGCCCAGCACCCCGGCGGTTTTCTGGCCCGCGACCTTGGTCATGAGCGCCACGTCGTCGAGGATGGCGGCGATGTCGTCGAGCAGGGCTAAAAGGCTGGCTCCGGCCATGGGTTTCCTTCCTGTTTATCCTATAAAAAGCAGTTAACCACGGAGTTCACGGAGAACACGGAGTAAAAACAATAGATAGCATGATATTTGCCATTCACCCCTTGGGGGAGACCATAAATTTCCGCAAACTGCCTTTGCGAGTTGGGCGACAAGTCGCCCATCCCTGCCTACCCCGCTTCTCCGTGTTCTCCGTGCCCTCCGTGGTTACCGAACTGAGGTTTTTAGGTTTATGGTTTCAGTCGAGCAGGGCCACGGATTTGACCTGGGCATAAAGAGACATGCCCGGTTCGAGGCCGAGCAGGGCGCCGGATTTTTTCGTAATACCGGCCAGCAGCGGGGTTCCGGCGGCATCCAGGCGCACCAGCAGCTTGGCTGGGGAATCTTCGGCGATGGCCGTCACCGTGACCGGAAAAATGTTCAGGATGCTGGTGCCGCTGTGGCGTTCCAGGCTCAGGCTCACGTCGCGCGCATGCACGCGCAGGCGCTTGGGCTGGCCGGGCGGGCAGGCGACGCGCGGCACGGCAAAGCGCCCGCCGGGAAAGTCCAGCCAGCTCAGGTGATAGGGCTCGTCGTGGCCGCCCACCACGGTATCCACCACCACCCCGGCCTGTTCGCCGTGGCTCAGGGACAAGTCCAGGCGCGCCAGCATTTCGTGCAGCTCGCCGCTGGCGACCACCCTGCCCTGTTCCAGCAGCACCAGGTGGTCGGCCAGGCGCGCCACTTCGTCGGGCGAATGGCTGACGTAGAGCACCGGGATAGCCAGCTCCCGATGCAGGCGTTCCAGATAGGGCAGGATCTCGCTCTTGCTGGCCTGATCCAGCGCCGCCAGCGGCTCGTCCATCAGCAGCAGGCGCGGCGCGGCCAGCAGGGCGCGGCCCATGGCCACGCGCTGGCGCTCGCCGCCCGACAGGCGCGCCGGTTTTCTGTCCAGCAGCGGGCCGATGCCCAGCAGCTCGACCACCTGCTCGAAATCCTGGCGCCGCTCCTGCGGCGGCACACGTTTCCAGCCATATTCCAGGTTGCCGCGCACGCCCAGATGCGGAAACAGGGCGGCATCCTGAAAAACATAGCCCACCGCGCGCCGGTGAGGCGGCAGGAACAGGCCGCGCGCGCTGTCCTGCCAGCATTCGCCGTTGACCGTGAGCTGCCCGGCCGCTTTCGCCTCCAGCCCCGCCACGCAGCGCAGCAGCGAGGTCTTGCCCGAACCGGAAGGCCCGATCAGGCCGGTGATGCCCCTGGCCGGCGCCGCGAATTCGGCCTCCAGGCCGAAACTGCCCAGCGGCAGGGAAAATCGGGCTTCAATGCCGCTCACCCTGCCCTCCCCTGGCCATTGGGCCGGAAAGCATACAGAGCGAGCAGCACCAGGAAGGAAAACAGCAGCAGCCCGCCGGCCAGCCAGTGCGCCTGGCCGTATTCCATGGCTTCCACATGGTCGTAGATCGCCACCGACAGCACCCGGCTCACGCCGGGGATGTTGCCGCCTATCATCAGCACCACGCCGAATTCACCCACGGTATGGGCAAAACCGAGAATCGCGGCAGTCAGAAAACCGGGTTTCGCCAGCGGCAGCACCACGCTGAAGAAGCGGTCGAGCGGCCCGGCGCGCAGGGTGGCCGCGGCTTCCAGCGGCCGCTCGCCGATCGCCTCGAAGGCATTCTGTAGCGGCTGCACCACGAAAGGCAGGGAATACACCACCGAGCCCAGCACCAGGCCGGGGAAAGTGAACGGCAGCGTCCCCCAGCCCAGCATGAGCGTGAACTGCCCGAGCGGCCCCTCGGGGCCGAGCGCGACCAGCAGGTAGAAACCGATCACCGTCGGCGGCAGCACCAGCGGCAGCGCCACCACCGCCGCCAGCGGCCCCTTGAGCCAGGAAGTGGTGCGCGCCAGCCACCAGGCCAGCGGCGTGCCGATCAGCAGCAGCACCAGGGTGGTGACGGAAGCCAGCTTGAGCGTGAGCCAGATCGGGGCGGGATCGAAAAGGGGCATGGATCAGGGCAGCTCGTAACCGAAGGACTGGATAATGGCGGCGGCCTTCGGGCTCCCGAGATAAGCCATGAACTGCCCGGCGGCGGCCTTGCCCCGGCCTTTGGCCAGCAGCACCGCATCCTGGCGGATCGGCGTGTAAAGCGCCTGCGGCACCAGCCACAACGAACCGCGGATTTCACCGCTCTCGTTCCTGACCTGCGACAGCGCGACAAAGCCCAGCTCGGCGTTGCCGCTGGCGACGAATTGGTAGGCCTGGGCAATGCTTTCGCCCTGCACCAGCCTGGGCTGGAGCGTCTGTCGCAAGCCCTGCCGCTCCATCAGTTCGCGCGCGGCAGCGCCATAAGGCGCCGTTTTGGGATTGGCGACGGCCAGGCGGGTAAAGCCGCCGCCGCGCAACACCTCGCCCTTGTCATCGACATAGCCCGGCCGGGGCGACCACAGCACCAGCTTGCCGATGGCGTAAGTCGTGCGCGAACCGGCTACGGCATGGCCTTCCTTTTCCAGCCTTAGAGGAATCTCGTCATCGGCGGAAAGAAAAACCTCGAACGGCGCACCGCTGGCAATCTGGGCGTAGAACTTGCCGCTCGATCCCGACGAGAGCAGCAACTGATGCCCCGTATCGCGCTGGAAAGCGGCGGCAATGCGCGCCATGGGCTGGCTGAAATTGGAGGCCACCGCCACCTGCACGGTATCGGCAGCGGCGGAGAAGGCAAGCAGCCAGGCCAGGGCGAAAAGACTAAATTTCAGGAGTTTCAAGATGGATACTTCAGGAAGATCAAACCGCGCCGAAACAAAAAATGTTTATACAATGAAACGATCATAACTCAAATTTATCAGACATCCGCAGCGGCAGATTTTGTGCAATGCCAGGGTCGAACGTAAAGGAACCCCTGAACAAGTCAAACATTGATCGCGGCGAACGTCGGGCCGCGCGCCAATACGCGCTTCACAGCACGACCTGCGTCCCCAGCTCGACCACCCGGTTAGGCGGAATCTTGAAGTAGCTGGCCGCGCTGCCAGCGTTGCGGAACAGGGAAATAAATAGCTTCTCACGCCACAGCGGCATTTCCGATCCGAGTTTCGGAATCAGGGTCTCGCGTCCAAGGAAAAATGAGGTTGCCATGGCATCAAAGGAAATGCCGAATGACGCGCAACGCTCCAGTGCATTGGGGATATCGGGCTCGTCCTTGAAGCCGTAGTGGACAACGATGCGATAAAAGCCGTTGGCAAGAGACTCGGCCTCGATCTGTTCGGTTGGCGGGACATGAGGCACACCCTCCATGCGCACGGTCACCACCGCCACGCGCTGGTGCAGCACCATGTTGTGCTTGAGGTTGTGCAGCAGGGCGTGAGGCACTGCGTCGGGGTTGCCGGAGAGGAACACCGCCGTGCCCGGCACGCGCGTCACCGACTCGGAATCCAGCCCCTGGATGAAAAGATCGAGCGCGATGGCCTCGCTCGCCATGCGCTTATGCAGCAATTCGCGGCCACGCTTCCAGGTGCTCATCAGCATGAACACGCAAAGGCCGAATACCAGCGGGAACCAGCCGCCGTCTTCGATCTTGATGGCGTTGGCGGCAAAGAAGACGAGATCGATGGCGAGGAAAAACGCGATCAGCAGCGTGCTCTTGAGCCATCCCCAACCCCAGATGCGGCGCACCACGATGAAGGCCAGGCTAGTGGTAACCACCATGGTTCCGGTCACGGCGATGCCGTAAGCCGCCGCCAGGCTGGTGGAACTGCGGAAACCCAGCACCAGCGCGACCACCGCCGCAAACAGCGCCCAATTGATGGCGGGCATGTAGATCTGGCCGATCCGCTGCTCGGAGGTGTGCTGTACCTCCATGCGCGGCGCATAACCAAGCTGGATCGCCTCGCGCGTAATGGAGAAGGCGCCGGAAATCACCGCCTGAGAGGCGATCACCGTGGCCGCCGTGGCGAGACCCACCAGGGGATACAGCGCCCACTCAGGCGCCAGAAGATAGAAAGGATTGCGGATCGCAGCCGGATCATGGATCAGCAGCGCGCCCTGGCCGAAGTAGTTGAGCAGCAATGCCGGCAAGACCAGGGCAAACCAGGCAAGCTGGACCGGCTTGCGCCCGAAATGCCCCATGTCGGCATACAGCGCCTCACCCCCGGTCACCACCAAAAAAACCCCACCCAGGGCGAGGAAGCCCAGTTTGAAATCCGCCGCGAAAAACCCCAGCGCATAGACCGGACTCAAGGCCTTGAGCACGCTTGGGTCATGCATAATGTTGACCATGCCGAGCAGAGCCAGGACACCGAACCAGACGCACACCACCGGCCCGAACAGACTGCCAATGCTGGCCGTGCCCTTGCGCTGAAAGAAGAACAGCCCGGCCAGCACCCCGAGAGTGATCGGGATGACATAGGGCTTGAGCGCCGGGGTTGCCACTTCCAGCCCCTCTACCGCAGACAGCACCGAAATCGCTGGCGTGATCACGCCATCGCCGTAAAAAAGCGCCGCTCCGGCGATACCCGCCAGCATGATCGCCGCAGGCCCGTGACGCCCCTCCGCCTTGCGCAGGGCCAGTGCCATCAGCGCCATGATGCCGCCCTCGCCCTTGTTGTCGGCGCGCATGACGAAGACCACATATTTGATCGAAACCACGATCACCAGCGACCACACCACCAGGGAAAGAATGCCGAGAATGTTGCCGGGCGTAATCGGCACCGCATGCACGCCGGCGAAGACTTCCTTGAGTGCGTACAACGGGCTCGTGCCGATGTCGCCGTACACCACGCCCAGCGCGGCCAGGGCGAGGGGCGCAAGACGTTTGGATTCGTGTGGATTGTTCATGATTGCTCCGTTGTTTATATCTGGAACCGGTAACCCACCCCGGTTTCGGTCAGGATATGGCGCGGCTGCGCCGGGTCCGCTTCCAGCTTCTGGCGTAGGTGGCCGACATAGATGCGCAGGTAATGGTTGCTCTCGACATAGGATGGACCCCACACCTCGCGCAGCAGGTGGCGATGGGTCAGGACCTTGCCGGTGTTGGCGATGAGCAGGGCGAGCAGGCGATATTCGATTTGCGTCAGGCGCACCGCTTCGCCATGGCGCGTCACCGTGCGCCGGACAAGGTCGACCTCGATACCGTCGAAGCAAATCGCCGGGCCGGCCTCGCCGCCCATGCCCTGGCGCCGCAGCAGGGCGCGCACCCGCGCCAGCATCTCGCCGACGCCGAAGGGCTTGGTCAGGTAATCATCCGCCCCGGCGTCGAGGGCGAGGATCTTGTCATTCTCGGTGGAGCGCGCCGACAGGATCAGCACCGGCACCGCCGACCAGACGCGCAGTTCGCGGATGAATTCGACGCCATCGAAGTCGGGCAGGCCGAGATCAAGAATAAGCAGATCGGGCTTGCGCGTACCGGCCTCGACCAGGCCCTGCTTGCCGTTTTCCGCCTCGAACACGCGGCAGCCTTCGTTTTCCAGGGCGGCACGCACGAAGCGGCGGATCTGCTTCTCGTCCTCGACGACGACAACGGCGGGAGAAAGCTCATTCATGCGACGCTCTCCTCCTCGATCACGGGCGGCACGCCGCTGGGCAGGATAAAGCTGATACAGGCGCCGCCCTGCGGCCGGTTCGCGGCGCGGATAGCTCCGCCGTGGGCCTCGACGATGGTGCGGCAGATCGCCAGGCCGAGGCCCACGCCGGGCGTGGCCGATTCGGGCATGCCGCGCGCGAACATCTCGAACAGCGCGTCGTATTTTTCCGGGGGAAAGCCCGGGCCGTGATCACACACCGAGACTTCGGCCCCACCCTCCACCATGCGCGCCGAAATTTCGATCGGCGTGCCGCCAGGCGCGTACTTGGCGGCATTTTCCAGCAGGTTGCAGAACACCCGTTCCATCAACACTGAGTCGAACTCGACCAAGGGCATATCCGGGGGCAGCACGACCGTGACCGGGTGCTGCGCCAGGCTGTGCCGCAGCAACTGGATGCTGGCGCCGATCACCTCCTCGATCAGTTGCCATTCCTTGCGCAAAGTCACGCGGCCGGCATGGAGACGTGCCATGTCGAGCAGATTACCGACCAGACCGGAAAGTCGCAGCGCCTGTTCCCGGATCGCCTCGGCCGACTCCAGGGCATCGGCAGGCAGCGGTGTGCGGCTCATAACCAGCCCATCGGCCAGCCCCACCAGGGCGGTGAGCGGAGTGCGCAGATCGTGTGAGAGAGCCGACAGGATAGAGCTGCGCAGACGCTCGGAAACGATCTGGACTTGGGTGGCATGGGCCGCCTCGGCATAATGCAGGCGCTCCACGGCAATAGCGACGAGCGACGAAACTGTCGCCAGCAACGGTTTCTGCTCACGTACCGCTTCGGGGTTGCGCTCGCCCGGGGCAAACACAACCACACCGCGCACCTTCATCGCCGCCTTGAGGGGAAAGTAGCCCGCTCCATAGCCGTAGCCGGAAAGCGTGTAATCCTCAACAGGCTCCCCCCGGTCAAAGGCGATCTTGGCGAACTGCCGTTCAATCCTGAGTCCGGCAGCTGGAGACGCCGCCGGATTGAGATTTTCTTCCGCGTCGGGCAGGAGCAAAACCGTGTCGAGACCGAAGTTCACGTCCAGAAAGCCATGCACGCTATCGGAAACCTGGCCAACGGTCAGCGCTCCGGCGAGGTCGCGTGCCATTTCGTACAGTGCCCGGGTTTGCTGCTCCCTGAGCGAGGCGGCGCTGACCTCACGCCGCAAGCCCGCGGCAAGCTGGCCGGTTATCAGGGCGACAGTGAGCATGACAGCAAAAGTCACCAGATACTGGGCATCGTGCACGGTAAAGGAAAGCTGTGGCGGAACGAAGAAAAAGTCAAACAGCGCCACGCTGAGAAATGACGCCAGCACTGCCGGCCCGCGTCCGAAGCGCGCCGCCACCAGCAATACAGTGAGCAGGAACAGCATGACGATGTTGGAAAGTTCGAGGTACCCAAGCAGCGGCGTGGCCAACAAAGTCGTCAATATGCAAACAGCCAGCGCCCATCCATAACCGTGCTGCACGGAAGGAGCACCCGCAGTAGAAAATATATTCATCCTTGCCGTGCCTTGTAAATCTGACATGAAAACGATTCTCCCCTTCTGGAAATAAAAAATGCATAAAAATCCATTCATCCCATATTCGAATAGATTTTGTACAATACCTGATCGGGAAAAACTCCCCCTCATCGACCCCCCCTCCCGGCACACCCTGGAAAGGAAACCCACATGCACACCACGATCATGACTGAACAGGAACTCGACCAGCTGGAAGAACTGCTGGACTCGGACATTTTCAAGGACGAGGCCATGTCGCTCGATGCGCTGCAAGGCTTTCTGTGCGCGGTGGCCAGCGGACCGGAGCTGGTTCCGCCCAGCGTGTGGATGCACGAAGCGCTGGGCGAGTCGCCCGCCTACAAATCGCTGGAGCAGGCGCAGCAGGTTGCCAATCTGGTCATGCAGTTCTACAACAGCATTGCCACCGCCCTGAGCAACGGCGACGATTTCGACCTAATTCTCTATGCCTTTGAAGAAAATCATGAACAACTGGACTATGTACCGTGGTGCGACGCCTATGTTTACGGCACGCAGATCGGGGAAAGCAACTGGTTCGATGCGGCGGGCGAATTCGCCGAGGACCTGAGCGAAAAGATGGAAGTCTTCTTCCTGCTCAGCGGCCTGCTCAAGGAAGATGCCGAGAAGCACAACGAACCCTGGCTCTCCGCGAAAGAGGAAAAAAAGGCCATGACCCAAGCTCAGGAAGCCTTCCCCTCGACCATCGGCGAAATCCACCAGTTCTGGGTGGCGCGACGCAGCACGCCCGAGACGATCCGCCGCGAAGCCCCCAAGGTCGGCCGCAACGACCCCTGCCCCTGCGGCAGCGGGAAAAAATTCAAGCAGTGCTGCGGGAAGGAACCGACGGTGCATTGAGGCCATAAAGAAGCATTTGAACCACGGAGTTCACGGAGAACACGGAGAAAGAACGACAAGGGAGGGGAGTGCCATAAAATTTTCAAAATCGCTTTTCTCCGTGCCCTCCGTGTTCTTCGTGGTTAACTGAATTTCCCGCAGTAAAATTTTTTGTAGCGCCCAACAGGACACACCATGCACACAGAAAGCTTCATCGCGGGCAAGGATGCCTCGCTCGAATCCTCCATCAACACCATGCAGGCGCGGCTTCAAGGGCTGGGCTTTCACGTCGAGGAACGCTCCTGGCTCAACCCGGTGGATGGCGTGTGGTCGGTGCATGTGCGCGACCGCGACTGCCCGCTGCTGTTCACCAACGGCAAGGGGGCATCGAAGCTGGCGGCGCTGGCAAGCGCGCTGGGCGAGTTTTTCGAGCGCCTGTCGTGCAACTACTTCTGGACGCACTATTATCTCGGCGCCGAAATCGCCCAGCGCGGCTTCGTGCACTACCCGCAGGAGCAGTGGTTCCAGCCCGGCGAAGAGGGTGCATGGCCGGAGCAGTTGCTGACGCCGGAGCTGCGCCAGTTCTACGATCCAGAAGACAGTATCGATGCGGAATCCCTGGTCGAGCACAACTCCGGCAACGTCGGGCGCGGCATCTGCGCCCTGCCCTACGAGCGCCAGCGCGACCAGGCGAATATCTGGTTCCCGGTCAACATCATCGGCAATCTCTACGTCAGCAACGGCATGTCGGCCGGCAATACTCCGGCGGAGGCTCGCACCCAGGCGCTGTCGGAGATTTTCGAGCGCCACGTCAAGTTCCGCATCATCAGCGAGGGCCTGTGCCTGCCGGATGTGCCGGAGGAGGTCATCGCCCGCTATCCGCGCATCGAGGCCGGCATCCGCGCCCTGCGTGCGGCCGGTTTCGGCATCCTGGTCAAGGACGCCTCGCTCGGCGGCGAATTCCCGGTGATGAACGTGACCCTGCTGCACCCCGGGGACCAGGGCTGCTTCTCCAGCTTCGGCGCCCACCCGCGCTTCGAGATCGCGCTTGAACGCGCGCTCACCGAGCTCCTGCAGGGCCGCGCGCTGGACGCGCTGGGCGGCTTCCCCGAGCCGGGCTTCGACCTGGATGAAATCGCCAGCTCACCCAACATCGAAATCCACTTCGTCGATTCGAGCGGCATCATCAGCTGGAACTTCCTCGGCGAGGAGCCGGATTTCGAATTCTGCGACTGGAATTTCAGCTCCACCACCGCCGGGGACTACGCCTGGCTGGTCGAGCGCATCCACGCCATGGGCCACGACATCTACATCGCCGACTTCACCCACCTCGGCGTCTATGCCTGCCGCATCATCGTGCCGGGCATGTCGGAAATCTACCCGGTGGACGATCTGGAATGGGAGAACAACAGCGTCGGCAACCACATCCGCGAAGCTATCCTGCACCTGCCGGAGCTGGAAGAAGAGGAATGCGCCGACCTGCTGGAGACACTGAACGAGCTCGGCCTGGCCGACCAGCGCCCGGTCGCCGCCCTGATCGGCCTGGCAGCCGACGCCGGCTCCTTCTGGAGCGACCTGCGCGTGGGCGAGCTGAAGACCCTGCTGGCACTGGCCAGCGGCGACGAGGATGCGATCAGGGAAGGCTGCGACTGGGTGCGCCACTTCGAGCAGCTCGATCCCAAGCGCCGCCGTGTTTACGCCTGCATCGAAACCCTGCTCAAGCTCGACGACCCCGCGCCCTATCGCCAGGCGCTGCAACAGCTCTACGGCAGCGCGGCGCTGCAACAGGCGGAAGCCCTGCTAGGGCGGGAAGAACGCTTCTTCGGCGTGCAGGCGCCAGGCATGATGCTGGCCGGTTGCGACATGCACCAGCGCTTGCTGGCGGCCTATGACAAGCTGCATGCACGCGCGGGGTAAATTACGAATGCACTTCGAGATTGCTTCGCTACGCTCGCAATGACAGGTCTAGGAGCCTGTCGGACTTGAAGAATCGAAGCGAAAATTCGGCTGGGTGAGGACAGATTTTGCCGGTTTTGCAGGTCAATAGTCGTTCTATTGACCAAAAAAGTGGCGAAATATGGACCGCCCAGGCGGATTTGCAGCCGATTTCCTTTAAGTCCGACAGGCTCCTAACTCATTTCCTCGGAACCTGCACGCCTTGAATGAACTCTTCAGCCAGTGCGCCCAGCCCCGCATCAAGGAGAGTTCCACGATGCAAGAAACCGATGGAGAATCCCACTTCCTGATGCCTGGGGTGGCGGCAATAAAGTGAATAGACTTGCAGTTTCAGGCTCTCCTGGCCAAAAGATGATGTTTTGGCTTTGGTGTCTACGGTCACCCCTTTGAATCTTACGCAGGGATAGCCGCGCTGCCCGGTGTATTCGTAGCCGGACTCAAGTGATTTGAAGCGCTCGGCTGGCGTGTCGTTCTCGACGCCGCGTTTGATCAGGGCGACAAACTCATCAGGATTTTTCGTCTCCGGCAGCGCAAACAGGGAAACCTGGGCGACATAATTTTCGTTGGTATATGCACCGCGATGGGCAAAAGCCATTCCGGCCTCGGAGGAACTCACTATCTCCCAGCCTTCGGCGTTTGGGGCACGCACGTTGAGCAACCCGCCTGGAAACAATTGTCTGGGAACGACAATATCGGCACTCGCAATTGAGGCCAGGAAACAGAAAAATGTGATTACCAGAGCGGTGGGTATGCGTTTCATGTGAGAGCCTGTAGGTTTAACCCAGATTATCCGTTAGAGATTTGACATAAAGGAAATCAACAGTTTGTAGGTCGGGCTTCAGCCCGAGATTTCGGGCTGAAGCCCGACCTACAATTTAATAAATTATTTGGGTTTAATTCACTGGTCTGCGCGGGTTTTTGCGCGCCTTCAGGACAAATCCCGCTTCTTGAAGGTGTTGCACTGCTTTGGATCGCCGCTCTCCATGCCGCGTTTGAACCACTGCACGCGCTGCTGCGAGGAGCCATGGGTGAAGGTTTCCGGCACGGCGTAGCCCTGGGTCTGCTTCTGCAGGCGATCGTCGCCGATTGCCGAAGCAGCCGTCAGGGCCTGCTCGATTTCGCCGGGTTCGAGCATGTTTCTCATACTGTCCGCCCGGTTGCCCCACACGCCGGCAAAGCAGTCTGCCTGCAATTCCAGCCGTACCGACAGGGCGTTTACCTGCGCCTTGCTGCCCGCCCGCTGCTGGGCAGCGCGCACCTTGTCCGCGATGCCTAGCAGATGCTGCACATGGTGGCCGACCTCGTGGGCGATGACGTAAGCCTCGGCAAATTCGCCGGGGGCATGGAAGCGTTCCTTGAGGTCGCGGTAGAAAGCGAGGTCGATATAGACCTTGCGGTCCAGCGGGCAGTAAAACGGGCCCATGGCCGCATCGCCGGTACCGCAGGCGGTGGGTGTTGAAGCGGTGAACAGCACCAGTTTTGGTTCCTGGTATTCCTTGCCCATCGCCCTGAATTCGGCATGCCAGGTGACCTCGGTATCGGCCAGGATTTTCGACACGAATTGCGCCATTGCATCGTCCGCCGGAGGGCGAGGGGCTGGCGCGGATGGCCCGGTCTGAAGCGGGGATTGCGAGACAAAACCCAGCAATGTTGAAGGGTCGATTCCGAGAAAGTAGCTCGCGACCATTACCAGCACGATGGTGCCGATACCGAGCCGCCCTCCTCCAATCCCGCCACGCCCTCCGCGGCGGTCTTCCACATTGTCACTTTCGCGATTGTTACCCAGACGCATGCTTGTTCCTCATCGGCTTCAGGAGATTGTTTTACCGGCTTACCGGAACGGGATGGGGAAAGGGGTCAGGTAAGGGGATGGGTAGCGCGTTGGATTACGGGCCGGGTAACGCAGCGGGTAGCGGAAATCCCAGAACGGATCGTAAATCAGCACCGGCGGGCTGGCAGGCAGCGCAAGGGGCCAGAGATGCAGCGCTTCGATTTTAACCATGGGAAAGCGATATTCATGCTCGCCGACCTTTCCCGTCACGATGGGCGCCAGCTCGCCGACCACGGTGAGTTTCCTAGCGACAGCGTAGACAGAAGGCTCGTAATACCCCTTGGCGCAAGCCATGAAGCGGCCAAAAGTCTCATCGGTTAGCAGCGGCTCTCCTTCCCTGTCCAGTGGCCGGCTGGAAATCTCGAAACAGGTTTGTACCGGGCCGGGTGTGGTTTGAATAATCAAGCCCCCCCAGCGCACCCTTGTCCCGGCTTGCGCGCTTCTCTGTGCCTCATCCGGATTCAGCGGCGCAACAACGCCTTCCGTTCTGGGCAAAGGCGTGATGGCGCAACCGGCAAGGAATATGGCCGCCAGGAGGCAGGAAAGAGTTAATCTGTTTTTCATCGATGTGCTTCCTTAATTTGACGGCGTGGCACGGCGAATGGTCGGGCGTTCAAGCGTTCCGCCCAGTATGTAGTTGCCGCGAACCACCTTTTTCCTGGTCTCCACCTTGAGCTTTAGCGCGCCGGACATCGCCCCCCTGGTGGAAACTTCGGCCCGCCCCTCGACTTGCAAATCCGGCCCGGTCATGCGCACCGCCTTGTATGCCTGCTTGTCGCCCAGCGGTTCAAGCTTGAATGTCCAGCTATCGAAATCCGTGTGCGCGCTATAAATCGCTTCGACATCGTAGTGGATGGCCGCAGGCAGGTCGAACCCGGCCACCCTGCCCGTCCGCAGCGATGCGGAACCGGTCAGTAACGCAGGCCTGAAAAGGTTTTCCGGAATTTCCGCCTTTTGTGCGAAGGAAAGCGCCGCATCAAGCTTGCCGGAGACAGCGAGTTTGTCGGATGCCGTGGAAGACGGCACGATGTTCGCCCCCACGATACGCACGTCCCCCGCTACCGACCAGCCCTGATCCCAGGACAGAACCATCGATCCGCTCACTTTCCCGCCGTGGCTGCTGCCGTCAAGTTCAGCAAAGCGGATTTGCCTGCCATTCACCGTTCCCGCAGCCTGCAGCGAATCAATCCGGACAGGAAGGAAAGTCAGGGGGATAACATCGCGCGCGCTGACAGTCACGGCAAGGCCATCGGATGCAGGCGCAAAATCCGCTCTCAGCGCACCATCCTCGCTCCCCACCCATGCCTTTTCAATCCGCCCCGAGTTCGAAAACCCGAATTCGCCCCTGAATGAGGGCACGGTGCCCTCGCTGGTCTCGATGTTCGCCCGCTGGAACGTGATCTGTCCGATCTGGTAGGCGGGCTGCTGCTGCACGCTCTTTGCGGGCCAGCTGGCAATGTTCTCCAGCACACCCGCGGCCAGATCGATCTTTTCCAGCTCGATGCGCTCGACCCGGCGGCCATCGCCAAACAGGGTTCCCCATCCCGCATGGATGCGGGCATCCGCAATACGAATGCCGCCCTGGGAGCCGATTTCAATCTGCCTGAGCTTGAGATAGGGCGAAGGGAAAAGGGCGATATGCAGGGATTGCATCTTCACCGGCTCGCCCAGCCTGGCGCTAATAAGCGTTTCAAGACGTTTCTGGGTGGAAGAAAGCGCGACGAAATGAACCGCCGTCAAGCCGACGGCCAGCAGCGCCAGAACGCCCGCCGCTCCCCATTTGAGCATGCGCAACGCCTTGGCGGCCCGCTCTCCGGGCTCGGCCTCCTCAGGCACATGGATTTCCCTTTCTTCCTTAACCTGTAAAGGCTCAGGAGCCAGCATGAGGGCTTCATGCTCCGCTTCCGCCCGCTCTGCCTCTTCCCTGGCCTTGCGCTCGGCTTCTACTTTTGCCTTGCGTTCGGCTTCTTCCCGCTCCTTGCGCGCCGCTTCTTCCCGGGCCAGACGTGCTTCCTCTTCCCGGGCTTGACGTTCCGCCTCTTCCCTGGCGGCACGCTCGGCTTCTTTTTTCGCGAGTCGTTCCTCTTCTTCACGAACCTTGCGCTCGGCCTCTTCCTTGGCCTTGCGCTCGGCCTCTTCGCGAGCCGCGCGTTCAGCTTCTTCCCGTGCCTTGCGCTCAGCTTCTTCCCGGGCCAAGCGTGCTTCCTCTTCCCGTGCC